>NZ_JBSWXD010000011.1:0-65282 GCF_056160425.1 Micromonospora sp. ABR4_055 | reverse complement strand
CATTGGGGGGTGGGTCGGGGGGTTGAGGGGGGGTGGTTGTGGGTTTGTTCTTTTCTCGTTTGGCTTTGTCTTTTTTACTTCCCCACAACGGCAGGAGCAACGCGAGGCCGCCGAGCGCGAGGCGCGAAGCGCCGCAGATCGTCGCCGCGGCGAGCGGGAGGCCGCGCGGCGGGAGGCCGAACAGCGAAATGCCCAGCGCCAGGTGTTGGACGCGGAGGCGGCGCGGCGACAGGCAGCGCGCGCGGAGGCAGCGCGGCAGCGGTTGGCCGAGGATGCCGTGTTGGAGTCGGTACGCGCCGAAGTCGCCGATCGGACCGCGCAACGCGCAGCTGCGCGGGCCGAGGCTGCGCGGGCCGAGGCCGCGCGGGCCGAGGCTGCGCGGGCTGAGGCCGCGCGGGCTGAGGAGCAGTCGGCAGCGGTCGGCAGCGGCCCCGCCTCGGGGACTCGTGTCGATGCCCGCACTGACGCCACGCCGCCGGTCTCTCCACGCCAGGCCGAGCAGGACCAAGCCCGGCAGGCCGCCGAGCAGCAACGTGACGACGATCGGCTCCAGCAGGCCCAGCAGCGGTGGGCCGAGTTCGACCGGGCGGCGAGGCAGGCTGAGCTGGAACGCGGTCAGGCCGACGTTGATGCCGAGGCCGTGAGACGGGAGCTGGACCAGGCCGACCAACTCGCCAAAGTTGCGGAGGCCGGCCGCCAGCAGGCCGAGCGGCAGGAGGCCGCGCGGGCCCGCGAGCTGGAGGAGACCCACCGCCGCGAGGAGGAACAGGACCGTATCCAGGCCGTGGAACGTCAGGCGGAACGCGACCAGCTTGCCACGGCTGTGCGGACACATGAGGCGGCGCTTGGTCAGGGCACTGAGCAGGCTGTGCAGGCTCGCACCGCGTGGGAGAGCAAGGAGCAGGAGCTACACGACGCTCGGACAGCCCTTCAGGAAGCTGAAGATGCCGCGAGGAAGGCAGCCGAGGAGGCGGCGAAGAAGGCTAAGGAGGCCGAGGAGGCGGCGAAGGTCCGGCCGACCGCGACGCCGTGGTACTTCACTGACGGGGCACTTGGTGAACTGGCGATCGCCGAGGTCCGAAGCAGAACGGCCGACGAGATCGCCGATACCCTCAACGCGCTCGCCGCGGCGCTGCCGTCGGGTCAACGCACGCGCATCACCGACGCCGAGATGGCAGTGTTGAAACCCGGTAAGGGTCCGCAGGAACCAGGCGAGCAGAACAAGGCAAGGAGCACGGACCTACCGGATCTGGGCAACGCCCGACAGGAGCAGGGCATCCGCGAAAAGGTGGCCGCGACGATCCGCGAGCTGCTCGAAGCCGCCCCGAAAGACCTGGCTGGTATCGACAAGAATCGCGCCCGGTGGGAAAATGCGTTGTTCCATGGGATCACGATCAGTGCCGGTGATCGACTGATCTGGATCCGCCCGGTGCCACACAATCCGCAGGAGGCACCGAATGCCGACGGAGGCAAGGAACGCGAGTACGTTGTCTCATTCGGCTCGACCGCGACCGGCAGGGAGACCTCCCAATCCAGTGGCCTGGACCACGACGGCGCCGCCGAGCTGACCTTCTCACTGCCGACCCAAAAGGCACCCCGGATGCTGACGAAGCTGCCATCTCTGGCCTTCGGCAGCGACATTGCCCGAAAAACCTCGGAGCAGACAACGGTCATCTCCGGCCGGAAGATGTTCGTCTCCGAGTCGACGAAATTCAACAGCGGCGTGGAGTTCCAGATCTACGTCAACGGCGTCAAGTGGGGACAATCCCCAGTCGTCGGCGAGGCGGACCTCCTCGGAGTCTCCCTACCAACCGCCTACGCTCGCACACCCCCGGACGGCGATACCACCACCGCAGACGCAAAACCGCCGGCCGGAACCGCCGCCATGCATCCGGTCTCCCAGGCGCGGGAGACACTCAACGCGATCAGCCTTGACCAGGTCATCACCGACTGGCACAAGGCCCTGAGCGCGGCGCTGCCGGCCGACGTCGCCGCGAAGGTGGCCGCACTGGCCCACGAACGGCTGCTGAACGAGCGGACTACCCGCAACCGCAGTCGCTACCTGCTCACGAACGGCGACCAGACAGACACTATTCGCGAAGGCGCCGGCCCCCGCAGTTTCAACGGATACATCACCACCGCAGTCAGCATCCGCGAAATCCAGTTTCTGGAAACTACGGAGGGCATCACCACCCGGGAAGATCTCGGCGTGGTCTCTACTGCCAACTACCAGGCGTCCAGGAGTACCGACGTCAGCATATCCGCCGGAGGCAGTCTGCTCAGGCTAAGCGAGGGCGGCTCCAATCCGGACGACGACGACTCGGGCGGGCAGACTACCGGCGGTCTGCAATTCGGCGCTGGGCTCTCTGCCGAACACAGCGCCGCGTTGGGTGTTGGAGAAACCGCATCGAACCACACCGTCCTCAACCGAAAGTCTGACCAGGCCCGGTACCAGGCCACCGTCGACTTCACCCTCGCTACCCACGGGAACAAGAACATCCCACCCATCACCCGCCAGGTCACTGCCGAGATCGCCATGCCCGCCGCTGAAGCGGCACAGTTCGAACGCAGCATCTTTGGCGATGTGTTCACCCCCAGGTTCGGAGGCCCCGGCACAGGACGCCCCCGAGTGGTACTCACCCCAGCCACGGAAGTCGAAACCAGTGTCAAGACGCAAACCAAGACCGCAGCCGAATCCGGCACCAAAGCCGAGGTTTCGCCCATCCGGGGGTCCGCCGCACCGGCGCCAGCGTCTGCGGAGCAGCTGGCCGCGACGTTGCGGCCGGTGATCAACGGGGCCCCGCAGGCGCGGCAGGCGTTCGTGCCGAAGGACGGAACCGGCCCGGAACCCCTGGCCCTGGCACTGCGCCGCGGGCAGGGCCTGGGCATCACCGGCAACCTCCCCGGATCCGAACAGGTCGCCAACCTCGTGATCGACGTGCTCAAGGCACGGACCGGCCTCGACGACATCGGCGCCAAGGCACGCCGGGACGTCATGATCCGGGTCAGTCGTGCCGTGCTGGAGGCCGACCCGAGCCGGGTCCAGGCCGGCCGCAAGTTCAGCGTCGCCAGCAACGGACGCACGTTCGAGGTGCTGGCCACCGCCCACCAGTTCGACCTGCTGGATCGTACCCGGTACCCGATGACGGTCAACGCGCGTGCGCTGACCGGGGCCGCCACTTCTGGCGCCCAGTCCGGCGACACCACCGGCACCGGCGAACTCGGCAGCGGCCCCTCGGTCCGCGTCGGCGACCTCGACGGACAGCACCGGGGCGGGATCAGCCTCCCACGCGTCGGGGTGTCCACCAAGGTGGGGTGGAGCAATGAACAATCACTGAGCCGCAACATCCAGGAGTACGCCCGCACCGAGACCGTCGAAGACATCGTCGACCATCGCTACCGCACCGTCTATGAGGTCGCGATCCGTGAAGTCACCGACCCCGACCGGCCGAGCCCACGCGAGACCTGGCTGATCGGCGACGACCCGAACCTGGAAGTCACCACCCAGACCGCCGTCCCGATCGAACATCTCCCCCCCGAAGGCACCACCCACAGCGAACAGGAACTCAGAAACCACGGGAGGGCCGAGGCCAGCGACGATCCCAGGGGCGCCTGGGAGCCCGGCGGTAAGGCATCCCATCTCCCGTTGGACACCATCGGCAGCGCCGGACTCTTTCCCGCTTTCCGGCACATCCCGGAACTGTCCGCCACCGCCGCGAAGCTCTACCAGCAGGTCAACGGCCTTCCCGATACGTGGTTCAGCGAGCCGATGAACTGGCCCGACCAGGTTTTGGACCTCTCCGCCCCGAGCGAGCTTGCCAGTCAGAGTCCTGACATCCTCGACGAGTACGGCTGGGAGATACAACTACCCGCCCGCGACGGATACGACCAGTTCATTCGCGTCCGGGGCCGTCTGTTCAAGGACAGCCTGGACCACCAGAAGAGCCACCAGGACGGCGTCGAACTCGAACACTACCGACAGTTCGCGTCCAGCCACAGCGATGCCCGGAGCAGGGACATCACCACCATGGGCAAGTTCGGCTTCGGCGGCCACTACCAGAACTACAACGTCGACGCCGAGGAGCCCTTCGAGCAGGGCCGGATCGGCGGCGGGATCGACGCCGAGGGCGAGATGTCCACCGGGAGATCGACAAACAGCACCAAGGGTGCTACCGACATCACCCGCGCCACCTACAACGACACCGTCCACTCCTACAACGGTCGCATGGTCTTCGAAATCACCGCGATCCGATCCAAAAACGGCGCCCAGAACACCTCGGCCGGACCCCACTACGTCAACGCCCACCACGCCCTCGACCTGTTGATCACCGACCGCGCCGCCGAGGACCTCGAACTCGTCGGCGGCACCGCCGTCAACGCGCCAGCCCTTGAACTGATCGACCCGAAACTGCTGCCCGCCGTCGGTCACCCCGAACAGCTACAGGCCAACGACGTCCTGAGATCGATCCTCCGAGCGCTGGAGGGGCAGGGCCTCATTCCCGCTGGAGAGAACGCCACCAGCCCACTGCGCCGCGCGGTGATCAGCAGCTTCCGCAGCCGAGCCCTCACTGCGCAGTACTTCCCCCTGTCGGGCCAAGGCGTTTTCGGATGGTTCCCGATCCCCGGTCCGTACACCACCACCCGGTACCTGTGGATTCGCGTCGCCGCCACCACCGACCACATACCATCGTCCGACCGACCTCGCGACCAGGTCAGCCTCACCCTCCGCGGACAGACCAGCGACAACGAACAGAACAGCAGCAGCTCCGGCTGGGGCTGGTCGGCCGCTTTTGACTTCCACGGCCGAGGGGTGGTCAGTAAGGCAAACCGCGGCGAGCTCGGCGGCCTTGGCCATGGCAGCTACGGAAAGTCCTACTCCAGCGAACACAGCAACCAGTCCGCCACCAAGGACATCTTCCGCACCTCGCCCAAGAAGTCCCATGAGTTCGAACACCCACTCAACTTCATGATCGAACTCGCCACCACCACCCAACTACCCAAAATCGCCGAACTCTTCGTCGCCACTGGCCGTGCCACACTGTTCTCCATCACCACAGCCGCCACCAGCAGTATGTGGCCAGACCTGAATCACTCCGTCCAGAAATTCTGGTACGACCACACCCCCTTCGCTTGGGAAAGCAATGATCTGATTGCCGGTGGCCGGGTCCGCCTCATCGTCCCCAAATCCTTCACGCAACCCAGGAACACCGACAACAGCGGGTGGCGCGGACCCAAGCCCGCGCCTCCCACAGCCAAACCGGCAACCCCCGCCCCGCGACCCACACCGCGCTGGGCCGAGGACACCATACTTAAACCCGCCGGAGCGAATACCGAACTCCTCGAGGACCGCGCCCTGCACCCGTGGCGGATGGAGGCGGCCGCTCGTGAGTTCGCCCGTTGGGCCGCCCTGACCACGGCACGACCCAGCCTCCGCCCCGGCACCGACCTGACGGTCGACGGGGCCTGGAAGGTACCCGGCGTCGACAGCCGCAGCGCCCTGCACCACCTGATCACTCACTACACCAGCGAATCGATGCTGCGCACCAGGATCAACCAACTCCTCAAACACGAGTACGTGATCCCCGACACCAACATCACACTCGGCATTGACATCCGCGCCGGCGAATACTACGGATCTGACACCGATCCGCTGAGTGACTTCCAAAAGGGCAGACGCTACCAACAGAATGAGTCCAGCACGTCCAGCAGCCAAGACAACTCCAAGATCGGCAACTTCGGTTTTGGCCCACAGGGCGGAGCCCGCACCGGACTTGTCAAGAAGGTCGGCTTCATTGGCGAAGTCCTCTCCCGCGACAGTCAGTCCGGCCAGGGCAGTTCCGCCGAGATGAGCGAGGTCAACGAACGCAACAGAGAGGCAAAGCGCAACTTTCATCAGTATCGCTACGACGCCACGCTCGTCATCAAGGGGCCGCACGGAGCCCTCCTCATCGACGTCGACGAAGACATCTACCTGATGCGAGCCAAGAAGCCCGACCCCACAGTCCCCGTCGTCCCTCCGCCGAAACCCGAGCCGAAACCATTAACGGAACCGGCCGGAGAAACCAGTTCGACGCCAAAAACCGCGAGCGGCACCATGATGCCCGGCTCGTGGCCTGAGGACGAGGGACCACTCCTCCCGCTCCACAACCCACCACAGCCGCCCGCACCACCACTGCCACCAGCAGCAGCCACCGACACCACAACACCGCCCCCTGCGCAGACCACCGCCAACCCCACCACCCACACACCATCGAACGCCCAAACCACTCAACCGACACCAACACCAACCACCCGACCACCATCACCCATAGAACCAACCCCCACCCCAGCGGACATCACCACCGCCACGCCGCGCGACGACCTGCGCGAGCGGTGGGTGCAATTCCAGGCGCAGCGTATCCAGGCCGAGGGCACCGATCCGGCCGTAGCTGGAATCCTCGCCAACGGACTGACTGCCGACCATCAGACCATGCTCGCCGATCTGGCGACAGTGCGCACTGACACACCGGCCGCAGGCAATGAGGTATCGCCGCCCACAGCCCTTGAACAGCCAGCTACGGCCGCAGCGGAACCAGCCGGGAAGGTCAGCAGCGCCACCGCTACCGAGCCCACGGCGAAGGACGGCGACCTGCACGTCCAGAATTTCATGCCCTTCTCGGATCCAGTTGTGCCGATCGCCCTGCCCGGCGAGTCCCAGCTGGCGCATGGACCAGACCCGACACGTCAGTCAGCCGGCGACGGTGTTGCCGTGAGCCGGCAAGGCCAGCGGGGCTCAGACCCCGAGCCGACAGCGAGGCTGCGGGGCGGTGGTTCAGGCGGGGCGATATCCACTTTGATGAGCCTGGCGCCGGGTACCTGGGCGCCGTGGGCGCGTAGCGAGATGTTCGCCCCCTCGGACGCCGTCCACTTCTACGAGGAGGCGAGGCGGATCGGCTGGATCTCAGCAGGAGACGACCGCGTCGCACAAGCTCTGCACAGGCTGGGGCGGCAGACCGGGCTGCGGTCGGCAGAAGACAAGGCCCGGGAGTTCGTCTGGCATCTCGTCACTACCGGCTCGCGCGTCCTACCCGACATCGTGATCGACGGCACCCACCTTTACCAGGCTCAGGTGCACGGACAGACCATCCAGGTCCGGGCCAGGGTGGAAGAGGACTCAGCGGGTCGGGTGGTCCGGGTGGTACGCGCCCAACAACCGATGCCGCTCGACAGCCATGTCGCTGACCTAGTCCAGGCCGACTGGACGGTGGTGGCCGGCGACCGCGGCACGAGCGTCGACCCCGATGCCCAGCTGGTCCGCCTCGACCCCACCGACGGGGAGGTGCACTCGACGCTGCACGACATCCACAGAATCGCCAACGACTCTCTCGGCACCACGCACCTGGCCTTCACCAACCGTGCTCTGGGGGCGGCGGCGCTGGTCGATAGGGTGCCGACATTGGTGGAACAGGACCATGTGCGGCTTATCCACGACGACTTCGGCACCGTACTGGATGCCTGGCGGCGTTTCGATCGCCAGATGAGTTGGCTCCTGCACACACCGGGGCCGCGCGGATTTGAACGGACGGAGCAGATGCCCGCCGGGCATCACGCCCGAGCCTCCTTCGATTACTCGCGCTGGCGGTTGCGGCTGCGGTACGACATGGATGCCGACCGTTCGCGGGATGCGCTGGTGCACGAGAAGTTTCACTCTGTGCAGTGGGCAACCAACGCCCGGTGGCGCGTAGCCGAGACCGGCGACCCGAGAGTGCTGACTGAGCTGATCAAGGATCCGGAGGTGCACCGCCAGCTGCTGCACGGGCCGGCGCGCCAGCTCGACGCGGCGCAGCGACACGTGGCGGAGCTACTGTCGCGACACGGGCTGGCCCACCCTGACCGAGAAGCGATCTACAAGCTTCTCGGTCAGGATAAGGATCTGATCACCCGGTGTAACCAGTGGGTGGCGGCGGCGAGGGTCAGTGGGGCCGGAGGACGGCTAGGTGAACGCGTGCAACGTGCGGTGGGCCAGGTCGGGACCTTCTCGGACACAGTGCGGGCCCTGTATCTGAGCCTGCTGCACGAGGCTCAGGCGATCTTGCTCGGCCTGTGGATTCAGGAGGCGGGCTCGGTGCACCGCTGGGGCGCGGCCGCCGCTCAACTGGCCCCGATGCACGGGTACGACAGCGTCCCGCTGACGGCGCCGGACAGGTACCCCCACATGCCGGCTGGAGCCGCAGGGGTCTTCCTCCGTCCATCGTCCTCGTCGATGGAGCCGCCGATCCGGCTACCGCGACGGGAGGGCATGCTCCTGGCGGTTCAGATCACCGACGTCGACCAGGCCGGTCACCTGCTGCGCCGGCTGCGCGACGACCTACCCGTCGGGACCATGGTGGAGCTGCTGACGGCCGCACCGATCAGCGCTCCACGGGCGGTGGAACTTGCCCGTACGTTGGGCGGCGAACGGGTGCTCGCCCTCGACGTCGACCTGGTGGAGCCGACCGGGGCGGCAGCCCATCACTTCGTGGCCTACAGCCGAGACCACCGTGCCTCACTCGGCCCTGGTGCCCGCTACTACACCGTGCACGCCGATCCGCAGCAACCGGTACTCGATCTCGATGTGGTCGCGCTGCGCAACGTCGGCTGGGGCCGGTACGAGTTGGCATCGGGTTGGCAGGTGCAGGCGGTCGGTCAACGGGTGTGGATCGGGCCGGCCGAGGTGTCGCCGGCCGTACGCGACGACGACCCGCCGGTGGTGATCGGGCTGCCGTCCCGGCAGACCCCTTGGCCGGTATGGGTTCTCGGGGTGTGGGTCGGCCGAGCCTTGGCCAGCCACGTCGGGGCCACGACCGAATCGGGATTCGTCCGGGTACACAGGCCGCAGCCCCGACCCGAGGCACTTCCGGTGGCCACCGACGACCTACTGCATCCGGTCAGCGACGTCGAGCGTCGAATTGTCGTAGCGGCCTTCGGCTCGGAGGCGGTGGTGGACGAGGTCAGCTATGCACCGCCGGATCCGGCCGGCCCCGGCCTCGGCTTCACCGGCCATGATCTGATTGCCAGGCTGCTGGACGTGGCCGGCGCCGCAGCGGCCGAGCAGAATTCGTCGGTCCTGGTCGCGGCGCTGGACGGGCAGGCCACGCGGCTCGCGGCGGCCGCGCCTGTCACGGCCGGGGCAGGCGGCGAGCGAGTGGCCCGGCACAACCTGCTCGCCGCCGGTTACCTGGCGGCCCGCGCGTACGGAGTGTTCGAGCTGACACCGCAGCGGCTGGAGGCAGCGCACCGGGTGCTGGCGGCCTACCACTATGACGGCCGGTTCCTCACCGGAGAAGCTGGGCTGCAACGGCTGCTACAGACCGTCAGTTCCGATTGGTACGGCGACGTCGATCCGACGCGGTTGCAGCGACTGGTGGAGTTGAACCTCGACCATGGGTTGGACAGGGACGACCTGGAAGATCTCGTCGCACGGGACGACATGTGGCTGTCGATCTGGCCGCGTGATCTCCGGCCGATCGATCGCGCGGCAGGTATCTGGTCGATGGGCGGTGCCGCCGGGGGTCTCGTCCCGCCCGCCGCCGGCGGCGAACTGGTCGTCGTGTACCGGGCCGGAGCAGATCTGCTACCGCTGCCACCGGCCGGCTCCCCGGCGCACGTCCTGGTCCCGACCAGCCCGGCGCTGCTGGCTGAGCTCGGCACACTGCTGGCCGGCAGGATCGGTGGGAGCCGCGTTCCCGGTGCCTGGGTCCGCCTCGTTCCGGTGGTGGACACACCGGTCGACCCCGACCTGGCCGGTCACCTCGCGGAGGGTCTGTCCGCGCTGCACCGGCACCGAGTCGATCGGATCACCCTGGGTAGGCCGATCGAGCCGATCCCCGGCGACGCCGAGGCGTGAGGTGCGGTCCCGGTCCAGTTCGACGAGGTGGCACCGGAGGCGTCGGCTGCCTGAACCAGTCGCCGGTGCCGTCCGCGCCGAGTCAGGTCAGGCAGCGGCGCGGCCGGTCACGCCATGCTGGCTCAACGCCCGTTGCAGTTCGCGGGTGGCGTTGTGGGTGCGTGACTTCACCGTGCCCGGGGGTACGCCGAGCACCCCAGCCACCTCGCGATGCGTACGGTCCTGGTAGTAGACCAGGAGCAGCGCCTCGCGGTGCACGGCCGAGAGGCTACGCAGCGCCGGCTCCAGCGCGACCCGGTCCAGAGCTGCGTCGAAGAGGTTCTCCGCCGGCTGCCAGGCCATGGCGGTGACGTCCTCGCTGACCTCGGCAGGGCGAGCCGTCACCCGCCGGGCCTGGTCGACGCTGAGGTTGTGGGCGACCCGCGACAGCCAGGCCTGCGGCGACCGGGCGCTGGCCACCGAGGCCAGATTACGCCAGGCCCGCAGCAGCGTTTCCTGGACCAGATCCTCGGCCCGGTGCGGATCGCCTGGCATCAGCCGCCGGGCGTACCGCTGCAGCGCTGGCCGGCTCTGCGGCACCAGTACCCGCTCGTACCAGGTGACCAGGTCGGCGTGGGTCGGCCGACGCTCGCCCTCGATGATCTCCATCGGATACCTCATCTCTGGCCGTGGAAACCGGTCAGGCCACCGAACCGGCGGCCGGCACATCGGACGCGGTGAGTCTCAGCAGGTCATCGGTCGACGGGTCGGTGAGATCGGCCACCCGCTGCGCCTGGTGTTCGGTCATCCGCTGAAAGATCTGGCGCGCGGCGCGGCCGTTGCCGAACCCGTGGCCGTGGTTGATCGCAGCGAACAGGTCGTGGACGGCGGCCCGCGCGTCGTCGGCGAGCTGGTACTCGTGCTGCCGGCACTGTGCCTCGACGATGTCGGTCAGCTCGGTGGACCCGTAGTCCTCGAACGTCAGAGTCCGGGAGAACCGGGAGGCCAGGCCCGGGTTCGAGGCGATGAAGCGGCTCATCTCGAGGGGGTAGCCGGCCACGATCACCACCACGTCGTCGCGGTAATCCTCCATGAGCTTGACCAGCGTGGCGATGGCTTCCTGCCCGAAGTCGTTGGTGTGACCGGGTGGAACCAGCGAGTAGGCCTCGTCGATGAAGAGGACTCCGCCGAGTGCCCGGCGGAAGACCGCCTGGGTACGGGGGCCGGTGTGCCCGACGTACTCGCCGACCATCGTGGTCCGGTCGGCCTCGACGAGGTGGCCGCGCTCCAGCATGCCCAACGCGGCGAGCAGCCGGCCGTAGAGGCGGGCCACAGTGGTCTTGCCGGTGCCGGGGTTTCCGGCGAAGACCAGGTGCCGGCTCAATGGCGGCGCGGCGAGCCCGGCCTCCCGGCGTCGACGTACCGTCTGCATGAGTTTGATCTGTGCCTGCACATCCTGCTTGACCCGGTCCAGGCCGACCAACGCGTCCAGCTCGGCCAGCAGATCCGGCAGGTCTGCCTCGGTAGGTCGGGCCGCCTCAGTCGGAGCTGCCTCGGCCAGCACGGCACCGGCAGCCGGAGCCCCGGCCACCGCCGGGACGCCGGGATCACCGCTGGCGGCCAGTGCGCTCGGCGGCAACAATGACCTGGCCACGTCGGTCAGCCGGATCTCCTCGAAGACCGGCTGGGCCTGCGGGTCCACATCGACGTCGAGTTCGGTGTCGCGGATCCGGGCGCGCGTGATGGTCGGTGTCGCCCCGGCCCCGATATGGATCGCCGGATATGCGCTGTCAGTGAAGACGCAGTCGACGTACCGGCCGCCGCCGCCCTCGGCGACGAACAACGCGTTCTTCGCACCCGCCGTACACGACGTGGCTGTCACCTGTGGGCTGGCCCCGGTCCACACCACGATGCCGGAGCCTTCGGCGTCACGCACCGCGCACCGCTCCACGGTGCCCCCGCTGTCCTGCTCGAAGACGATCCCGGCGGTGCCGGCCCGGTCGATACGGCAGTCGTCCAGCTCCACGGCGGCACCGACGCCGACCTGAACGCCGGCTCGGCTGCTGGCGTCAACCACACAGCCGGTCAGTCGCACAGGCCGGTCCGAGCCGACGACCACCCCGTTGCGGTTGCCGGCCAGCACGGTGCCCGTGGCCGTCACCCCGGCGCTGTCGGCGGTGCTCAGTCCGGCGAGCCCGCAGCCACGCACCCAGCCGCCGGCCAACTCGACGCTACCTGCCCCGATGGCGTGCAGCCCATGCTCCGCCGATGGCCCCACCAGGGCGCCGGTGGCGGTCAGTCGGCCGGTGCCGCCGACGTGCAGCACGCTGTACGTCGAGTCGCCCAGCAGGGTGTCGGTGAGAGTCACCGTACCGCTATCGGTGACGAAGACCCCGTTGCCGGCGCAGCCGCGCACCGATCCGGCGGAGATGTTGACCTCGGCCTCGTCCCGGCACACCACTCCGGTCGCGCCAGCCCGGTCCACCTCGCAGCGGTTCAGGACCAGTTGCGACCGGTCGGCGGCGACTGCGCCTGCGGCGGCGGGGTCAATCAGCCGACACCCGGTCAGCTCCGTCCGCGCCGACCCGAAGGTGAACACCGAGTCTCCACTGCTGCGACTCACGGTGACGTCCAACCCGGTGACCGACGCCGACTCTTCGGCCCGGATCCCGTTGCGTCCAGCCGCGACGACCGTACAGCGGAGCAACTCGATCCGGGCGGTGCCACGTGCCCGAACGCCCGACCCGGTGACGGAGTCGATCCACATGTCACGCAGAGTCGTCTGCGCCGATTCGCCGGCCACCACACCTATGCCGTCGACGTCCGTGACGACACACCGTTCGAGTAGGACTGCGGCGTTTCCGGTGGCATACAGCCCGGCCAGCCGGGCACCGGTCAGCCGGCATTCGCGCAGCACCGAGCGGGCGTGCCCGATGACCTCGATCCTGCCGCCACGCAGGTCGCAGCCGACGAGTTCCACGCTGCCGTCCTCGATCCGCAGCAGCGGATCACCGGGGTCGGCACCGACCACCGTCAAATCAGTCAACGTCGCCGCAGCGGTAATGCGCACCGGGGTACGCGGCGCCAACGACACGCTGCCCGGCCCCTGCTCGGCACGGACCCGTGCCGCAGTGCCGATGAACAGATCCTCGTGGTACCGGCCGGGTGCCACCAGCACGGTCTGCCCAGCCGAGGCTGCGCGCAGGCCGGCCGCGATGTTCTGCGCAGCTCCCCGTTCGCCGGGCGCCACCCGGACGACGTCCGGATCGGCACCCGCCCGGCGGCCCTTCAGTCGCACCATCTCCACCCCAGCCACACACCGTCGGTGCCAGTACTCACGTCTTTCCACCGTGCGCGTGCACCAGTTGATCCGCGTCCTCGGCACGGCTGTCGAACGGGTCGTCGGCCCGCTCCAGCGCCAGCCAACGCCGCCTGCGCGCCGCCTGGTAGCGGCCCCAGAGCCGACCGCCGGCAAACAGCGCCCCGAGCACGGCGAGGACCGCCAACACCACCGACCAGGGAACCGGTTGAGACCGTTCGTCCTGCTCGAGGACAGTTGCGGGCAGCCTTTCATCGACCAGCCGGCCGGTGACCGCCGCGTACGGATCGAGCCGCCCGACGCTCTCCGGGCCGGCATCGGCCGGCCGGTCGGCGGACACGACGAGCTGCCGGCCGGTCTGTTCCCCGGACAGTCCGGGATGGGCCGAACGCACCAGCGCCGCCGCACCGGCGACGAACGCGGCGGCGTACTCCGGACCGGTGCCTACGTGGGCTCCGGTGCCGGTCGCGCTGATGCTACGGATGCCGGCCGCCGGCGCGAGCAGGTCCACCGAGCCGGCCGGGTAGTCGGCGATCGGTCGCTGGTCGGGGCCGAGGCCGCCAACGCGGAGCAGGCCGTCCCCGGAAGTGATCGCCGGTTCGGCGGCTGGGGCCGGTGCCACCACGACTGCGCCCCAGCCGATCGCTTCGTCGATCGCGGAACGGACCGAAGGGTCAGCGACATCGACGGACACACCGAGCAGGATCACCTTCGCCCCGGTGGCCACCGCGACCTCGATGGCGGTCACGGCTGCCGGTGGGCTCGCCGCGACGCCCCGGTCCACCAGCCGCACCGGGATGACGACGGCTTTGGGCGCCACCCCGACCAGGTCGCCGGCTCTCCCGTCGTCGGCTGCGACGATACCCGCGAGCGCCGTACCCGAGCCGACGCAGTCGGTGTCGCCCTGACCTCTGCCGGATACGATGTCGACGCCTCGGCCGAGCCGGTCACCGAGTTCCGGCCGACCCGCTGCGACACCCGAATCGACGACAGCCACCGAAACGCCGGCACCGGTGGCGGTCCGCCACACCCGCTGCGGCGCGACCAACTGCTGTCCCCAGTTCGAGTCGGCCGGTGGGTCCGCTACCGCAGCCGGCCGGCAGCCGGTGTGGTCGGACGCTGTGGAGCCGGAACCCGTTGGTTCGCCGGCGGGGGGCGCCGTGCTCCGCACCGGAGCGCTGGCCGGGCCGGCCGGGCGGTTGAGCGATCCGGACGGCCTGGGCGAATCAGCCGGTTTGGGCGAACCAGCCGGTTCCGGCGATGCCGTCGCGCCAGGTTCCGCAGCCGTTGTCGTCGGCAGTGCACCGTGTCGAAGTCCGGTGCCGATCGCGTCCCAGGGCAGCACGAGGTGCCAGCCTTCGTTCAGTTGCCCGGGATCGCTCAGCCGCCCGCCGTCCGGCTGCTGCCGCCCGGCGTTGAGTGCCAGGATCTCGCCGGCGCGCTCGGCGTCGCCGAGGAACCGCTCGGCGACTGACCAGAGGGATTCCGGCTTGCCCTGGTACGACGCCATCACCGTGTAGTAGAGGACGTACGGTTGCTCCTGCGAATCGGCCGGCGTGGCCCGTGCGGGCCGACGCTCGGTGACCATCTCCGTGGTCGCCGCCGTCACCGCGACAAGCGTCGCCAGCCCGGTCAGGACCACCCTGGCCAGGTGCCTGTTCACCAGTTGGCCTTTCGAATCAGCGCCCAGTCGTGGTCGTCGTCGGGCCAGCACTCGTAAACCTCGAGACGAAGGCCGATTCCTCCGGTCGCGTAACCGGGAACGTCGAGGCAGAGGTTCGAGGCGGTGTTGATGACCCAGTAGTACTGGATGTCGCCGGACTTGACCGTGGGCTGCAACCGCCAGTACTGGTTCTCGTCGTCGTAACAGCCGGTCTCGTTCAGCGGCGTGGTCGGCGCAACCGAGCCCTTGCCTGGCAGGTCCAGACAGTACTGAGAGGTGACGCTACGAATCCAGTACAGCTGGTTCCCAGAGCTGTCGACCCGGCGCGGGACGAAGGCGTACTCCTGGTTGTCCGGGGTGTGCGGGTAGCAGAGGTCCTGGAGGACCGGCCCGTCGCGTGGACCGGGGCCGACACCCGGTATGTCGATACACCTGTCGGTGCCGAGGTTGTGGATGAAGTAGGGCCCGTACGATCGGTTTGTCCCATCGGCGTCCTTGGCCCTGACCGGCGGCTGGTCAGAGTCGGTCTGTGCCGGGGTGCTCGGCTTCGTCGCCGGCGGCGAAGGCCGCGGGGGCGCTGCGGTCGTCGGGGCGGTGCTCGCCTCCGCTGATCGTTCGGACTCGGTGGTCGGGCTCGCCACTGGAGCGGCCGACGGTGAGGGATCGGCCGACGGGGCCAGCCGAGGATCTTTGCCGTACTCGGTCTCGAAGTGGCCCACCTGCTCGGCCAGGGCAACGACCCGTTCAACACCCGGTACGTCAGCCAGCGACCGGATCGTCGGGTCGCCCCGTAGGAACACGGCCAACGCGAGCGAATAGGCGTCGGGGCCAGTGCCGGGCACCGCTTCCAGCAGCGCGCACATGGTCTCGCCGAGGGCCGGCACCGCCGCGGCCGGGGTCCAGGGTGAGGCCTCCGCCGACGGCCGTACGTAGGCCACCCACATCTCGGGTAGGAACTGCGCGATGCCCTGCTCGCCGGTCGGGCCGAGCCGCTGTGGGTCGAACTCGGAGGTGGCCATGAGCTGCGCGGCGACCCGAGTCGGGGGCATCTGTGGGCAGACTGCGCCCGCGGCCAGGATCAGCTCGAGGTACACGTCGGGCACCGGCAACGGCGCGGCCCTGGTGATCCGCTGCGCGACCGCCGGTTGGGTGGCCTCGGCTGCGGCCCTTCCGCTGCCGCCGAAGGCTGGCTGCGACGCATACCAGATGGCGTACCGTTCCACAGTGTCGACGTACTCGGCGGCCCCGACCGGCACGTCGCCGGCCTCGACAACGGGCTCGACACCGAGCCGGTGCGCCGCCAGTGCCAACAGCCACTTGTCGCCGTCGAGTTCGAGCACCCGCAACTGGCCGACCAACTGGCACATGTGGTGGGCGAGCGCGGTGATGCTGGCCGGCCGATCAGCCGGCCGCGCCCCGTCCCACGGTGCCCACTTCTGCCACACGGTCGGCACCAGCCCGGCAGTGCCCTGCCCGCCGACGGCCTGCACAGCCTCGACCGGGGTCGCCGAGAACCGGGACGCGGCCATCACCTGACCGGCCAGCCGAGCCGGGGTCAGGGTGGGACATGAGGCTGCGGCCTCGGTCAGCAGCCGGACATCCGCGTCGGTGATCGGCGTGCCGGGTAGTGGTTCTCGCGCATCGGCCGGGCTAGGTGCCAGCGAGGCCGTCAGGGTGACCATCGCGACCATGCCCAGGGCCACCCCCATGAACGCCCGGTTGCGAAACCTGGCCGACATGCCCATTCTGGCCACCAACCTTCTCAGCCTTACCTCAAGCCAACTCGCCGTGCCCGCCCGAGGCGGAGGTACCGGTAAGTCGGAGTGGACCTGCTGCAAGCTAGATGCACACAATGTGGAACACAAGCGATCATACCCAACCATCGATGAACTCTGCGTAAATCGATGGCTGTACGGGTTGCTCCTCCAACGAGGGTGAGGGTGCCGCCCCGGCTCCGCTCGGACGACCTGTCTCCGACGGCTGCCGTCGACGCCGTACCTGGCCAGTCTACGAGGGCACTTCGGTAGATCATGTACTTCGAGGGATGTCCCTAGTAGCACCTTGTCACACTTCGATATTGAACGGTGCCTGTATAGCGCCCACTGGCTGGCTTGGGCCCACACTCGGGGGTCCGCGAGCCGCCCACCGCGGTCGACCCACTGCCGCATCCGGCGTCGACGTCGAGATCGTCACCATGGACCCACAGGCCGAGGGCTTCAGCGTCGTCAGACGCCGATGGCTCGCCAGACGACTGGGCGAGGCAGAGCCCGGCGCCGGCGATCGCCACCGTGAAGTCAGTCGATACGCCCATCCATCTATGTTGACGATCAGGCAATCTGAGCAAGGCCGTAGTGCCGGTACGGGCCGCGCTGCTCAGGTTGAGCGGCGCGGCCCGTACGGCGGTTCCTCACTGCGGCTCGGCGCGGAACCGGCGGTGCTCAGCCCGGCATTGCCACCTGTGCCGGGGTCGACCGGTGGGTGGTGGTGCCGTCACCGAGCTGCCCGAACGTGTTGTCACCCCAGCACCACAGGCTGCCGTCGGTGCGTGCCGCGCAGGCGTGGTAGGTGACAGAGAAGCCGACTGTCCAGGTGGTCGCGGTGCCTACCTGTGCCGGGGTCGACCGGTGAGTGGTGGTGCCGTCACCGAGCTGCCCGAACGAATTCTTGCCCCAGCACCACAGGCTGCCATCGGTACGGGTCGCGCACGACGAATCGAGGCTCGCGTCCACACTTGCCCAGTTGCTGGCGGTGCCGATCCGCAGCGGGGTGGTCTGGGAGCCGACGCCCCCGCCGACCTGGCCGTACCCGTCCTCACCCCAGCACCACAGCGTCCCGTGGACGCGGACCGCGCAGGTGTGTACGTAGCCGGCCGTCACCTCGGCCCACGTCGTCGCGGTGCCCACCTGCGTCGGTGTCGCCCGGTAGCTCAGGATGCCGAGACCGAGCTGGCCGTCCGAGCTACTGCCCCAGCACCACAGGGTCCCGTCGGTCCGAACGGCGCAGGTGTGGGCGTAGCCGGTCGTGACGCTCGCCCAGGTAGTCGCCGTACCCACCTGCCGCGGGGTCGTCGCCTTGTAGGGAGACAAGCCGACGCCGAGCTGAGCGTGACGGTTCAGGCCCCAGCACCACAGGGTTCCGTCGGTCCGAACGGCGCAGGTGTGGTTGCTGCCGATGCTGACGCTCGCCCAGGTGGCGGCGGTGCCTACCTGCACCGGACTGGTCCGTCTGGTGGTCGAGCCGTCGCCGACCTGCCCGCTGGAGTTGTTGCCCCAGCACCAGAGCGTCCCATCCGTGCGTACCCCGCAGGTGTTGCCGCTACCGGCGTCGATACCCGCCCACGTGGTGGCGCTGCCGATCTGAACCGGACCGGTCCGGTTCGTGGTGGTCCCGTCGCCGAGCTGGCCGTAGAAGTTGTTGCCCCAGCACCACAGGGTTCCATCGGTCTGGGTCACACAGGTGTGCAGATTGCCGGCGGCGACCTGGGATACCGGCGCGGCGGCGATCGCCACCTCCCGCGCGTTCCGGTCGGCGGAGCCAACACCTGCTGTTGCTGCGCCCGCCGTGAACCCGATGGCCAACACGGTGATCCCGACGGAGGCCGTCACCGCGACAGCGGTTCGGGCTGCCTGCCGCCATCGCATCCGCAGCCAACTCTCCTGGTGTTCGTTCATGTCCTGTTCTCCCAGACATCGTCGGTTCCGGTGAGGCGGCGTTGCCCCGGCAGGTCACCAGCGACCCGCAACTACCTGCCGATGAACTATACATCGATGCCGATCAAATCTTGCCGAGGCTATGGGACACCGTGGCCAATGACGGGAACGCCCCGCATGAGAGCACTGTAGGAATACGTCATATGAACGCGCTTTCCTGAAGGTGTACGGTCAGCCGCACCACCAGGATCACGGCGTTGTGCTGGCGGACCTGCCACCGCCACCATTACCTACGTGGACAGTGGCAGGCTGGTGGAGGACTGCACGACAGCACCGTCTGCCAGTCGTACCCCGAATAAATGCGACCTTGTCGGCGGTACCGCGCTACGGTTCTCCGGACGATCCCCGGACATCGGCCGAATGGTCGTTCCCTGCCAGGTTGGCCACTCCGTCCGGGTAACTGCGACGGCGGCGATGGTGGGCCGTGCCGGTTAGCGCGCGCCGAGGTGCTCGGCGGCGTACGCGGTGATCGTCTTTCCGAGGATCCCGGCGAGTTCTGCGCACTCGTCGGTGCTGATGGTCAACGGCGGCAGCAGCGGCATCACGCCGTCGGAGTAGCTGGTCAGCAGCCTATTGTCCCGGCAGGCCAGCCGGAGCCGGTAGACGTCGCGCACCGTCCACGGCGTACCGTCGTCGCGGTAGCGCAGCTCCAGGCCGAGCAGCAGCCCCTCACCGCGTACGTCGCCGACGTGTGGATCGTCGGCCAGCGTGTCACGCAGGATGTCGCACAGCTGCCGGCCACGGTCGCGGACGCCGTCGAGAAACCCGTCGGCGGTGAGGATGTCCAGGACGGCGAGTCCGGCGGCGGCACCGAGCGGGTGCCCGTCGGTGGTGCTGCCGTTCGGGAAGCCGAGTCGGAACGGCGGCTCGGCGAGCGCGTCGTAGATCGGGTCGGCGACCGCGAGCACGGCGAGCGGGAAGTAGCCGGCGCTGACGCCCTTGCCGAGCACGATCATGTCGGGTGGTTCGGGCAGCCGCTCGCTGACCGTCATGGCCCCGACCCGACCGGCGCCGGTGGTGACCTCGTCGGCGACGATGTGGATGTCCCGGGCCCGGCAGTAGTCGATCAGCGCCGCCAACTGGTCGATGCTGGCGGCGTGCAGATAGTTGCCCATCACCGGTTCGACGATGACGGCGGTCACCTGCGACGCGCCGACCCGGTCGACGACACCGGCGACGGCGTCGAGCAGTTCGTCGCCGCCGGCGACGTGCACCACGCGGTCGTCCAGCGGCGCCGACCACTCGTGCAGGATCTGCTCACCGGTGAGCGCGGTGGCCAACGGCCCGGTGCCGTGGTAGCTGCCATGCACCGCGATGATCCGGTCACGGCCGGTCTCGCCGGTCATCCTCCGGTGGAAACGGGACAGCATGCCGGCCGCCTCGGTCATCTGGCTGCCAGTGTTGCCGAACCGGATGTGCCGCAGGGTCGGTGGCAGCGTCGCGGCGAGGGCGGCCGCGTACCGCACGGTGACCCGGGGCGGATGTTCGTAGCGCATGACCGTGCCGGACGGCAGCTCGTCGAGCTGGCGGCGCATCGCCGCCTTGACCGGCTCGCATGAGTAGCCGAGGGTGACGTTCCACATCGACGAGCGGGCGTCGAGGTAGCGCCGGCCGGCCTGGTCGACGGCGTAGCTGCCGTCGCCGCCGACGAGGAACATGTCCGGATCGGACTCGGCGAGAAACTCGCCCATCGGGGTGATGCCGTGCCAGGCGTGGTAGGTGGACCGGTCGATCATCGGGCAGCTCCTCGGCGGGCGGCGGACACCACGTGCTCCTCGTCCGGCAGCAGGGCGGCGCTCAGCGGTGGGCTCACCGGTGCCGGCACCGGGGCACCGGCGATCAGGTCGAGCCGGTGCGGCGCGACCGCGCCGGTGCGTACCAGGTGCAGGCCCAGTGCGGACATGACGCTGACGCCGGCCGGGGCCTCGTCGACCAGGATCACCTGGCCGCCGGCAGCGGCACGGACCATGGCGGTGACGCCGTCGAGGTCCAGCGGTGCGGCGGTACGCAGGTCGACCACCTGGGCGTGCAGCCCGTCCCGGTCGAGGACGGCGGCGGCCCGCAGGCAGGTGGCGACGGTGTTGCCGATACCGACGAGGGTGAGGTCGCGGCCGGGACGGGCGCAACCGGCGACGCCGAACGGCAACGCGGCGTCGGTCGGCTCCGGCTCGGGCAGCGACGCCCAGTCGGCGGCGTACAGCCGGGGCGATTCCAGCACCACCACCGGATCCGGGTGCACCAGCGCGGTGCGCAGCAGCCCGGCGGCGGCGTTCGGTGACCCGGGGACCGCGACTACCAGCCCGGGAATCTGGCTGAGCAGGCCGTGCGCAGCGTGCTCGTGCTGGGCGCCGAGCTGCTCACCGCCCTGGGTCAGCCCGCGCACCACCACCGGTACGGTGAACTGCCCGTCGGACATGTACCGCCACTTGGTGGCCTCGTTGACCAGCTGGTCGAAGGCGGTGAACAGGAAGGCGGCGCGGGCGATGCTGACCAGCACCCGGCGGCCGAGCAGTGCCATCCCGACCGCCATGCCGAGCATGGTGTTCTCCGCGATCGGCAGCCGGACCATCCGATCGGCGCCGAACAGTTCGATGAGGTCGGGCTGCTGGTAGGTGCAGAACATGCTCATTGTTGGCTGGTCGGCCAAGGCGCCGCGGACCGCCCCGACGGACGGGTGCCGGCGGGTCATGTCACCGGCTCCCGCACCGTGACGGCCTCCGGCCAGGTTGCGCCGGGCGGCCAGGGCGCGGCGGTGACCGTGGTGACCGCGCTCGCCGGGTCCGGCCGGTCGGCGGCCAGCGCGTCGGCGAAGACCTCGGCCAGCTCCACGGTGATCTGCTCCCGGATCGCGACGACCGGGCTGGCGGCCTGCTCGCGGCTGGCGGCGACCGGGCTGGCGACGGTCGGGCTGGCGAGGGTCGCCTCGACGCGGGTCAGCGGATCCCGGACCAGCCAGTGCTCCCGCTCGGCGGCCGGGCGGTACTCACCCGGCGGTTGCGGTCCGAGCTGGGCGTGGAAGTGCCGCAGGTAGGTGTGGGCGACGAGGACCTGCGGGCGGCCGGTCCGGCAGTGGGCCAGGGCCGCCGCCGCGGCCCGGTGCACTGCGGTCACGTCGTTGCCGTCCACCTCGTCGCAGTCCAGCCCCAGGCCGCGGGCGATCTCCCCGGGTGCACGGTGCCGCACCAGGTCGCTCGGGGTGTGGTCCTGCCAGCCGTTCTCCTCGCAGACCAGCAGCAGCGGCAACCCGAGCACGGCGGCGACGGTGAGCGTCTCGTAGGTGGCGCCGGCGCCGAACGCGCCGTCACCGCAGAACGCGACGACCGCCCGGCCGCTGCCGGCGGTCTTCTCGGCCAGCGCGGCTCCGGCCGCGATTGGCAGCTGCGCGGCCACGATGGAGCTGGCACCGAGCAGGTAGCGGGACCGGTCGGCGATGTGCATCGACCCGGCCTTGCCGCCGCAGACCCCGCCGGTCCGGCCGAGGATCTCCCGGGCCAGCCCGGCGGCTGCCACCCCAGCGGCCAGCGCATGCCCGTGGCACCGGTAGAAGCTCACCACCCACTCGTCGGGCTGTCGGGCGGCCAGCGCCCCGACGGCGACAGCTTCCTGCCCGGTGTACGGGTGGACTGATCCGGGCACCTGGCCGGCGGCGGCGCACCGCAGAACCTGCTCCTCGAAGACCCTGATCCGAACCATTTCGCGGTACGCGTCCGACAGGTCCATCGTCTGGGAGTTCCCCGTCCCTGCGCCGGCGGAGATTCATTCACCGGCCGCATCGGAAGCTATCATGATCGCCTGCTGAATGCCGCCAATTATAGGTACCCGATCGACGCCGGTCGCAATACTGGAATTGGTCGGAGTCCGGTCAGGATGTGGTCAGGTTGTGGGCGGCCACCCGCCGGGAAACGACGGCGACGGTGCCGAGAAAGGCCACGGCGGCGAAGCAGATCAGGGTGGGCAGCACCCCCCAGAGTTGTGCCGCGACGCCGGCGAGCAGGGAACCGATCGGTACCGCCAGCACCGCGAGCGCCCGGCTCAACGCAAGCACCCGACCCAGCAGCGGGCCGGGGACCACCGACTGCTGCAGCGACACCGAGGCGATCAGCCAGACCGTGGCGCAGTACCCGAAGATCGTCTCGTAGACGATCAGGGTCAGCACCGACGGCGTGACGGCGGCCAGCGGGATCAACATCAGGGCGGCCCCGGCGAGCGGGGCGAACACCGGGACCACCCGGGGATGGCCGAGCCGGGCGATCACCCGTCGTGCGGTGGTCACACCAGCGACGGCGGCGACGCTGTTCACCGCGAAGGTCAACCCGAGCACCCAGGGCGACAGGTCGAGGACCCGGTAGGCGTACAGCACGTAGAGGCCACCGATCGCGGAACCGCCTAGGTTCAATGCGGCGGCGGTGACCGCGATCCGGACCAGCTCCGGACGACCACGCAGCGCGGCCACCCCGTCGCGCAATGCCCGTAGTGGATGTTCCGGTGCCGGCGGCGGCCCGCCCGGCCGGGGCCGCAGCGCGGCGAAGCCGACGGCGGCCAGCGCCTGCGCCGCAGCGTTCGCCGACATCGCCAGCGCCCCGCCGAGGGTCTGCACCAGCCAGCCGGCCAGCGCCGGCCCGGCGATCTGGCCGGCCGACTGGGCACCGGCCAGCGCGGCGTTCGCCGGCACCAGCCGGTCCGGTTCGACCAGTTGCGGCACGGTGGCCTGCAGGCCGATGGTGACCAGCCCACCGAGGACGCCGGACAGGCCGGCCACGGCGTACAGCAGCGGCAGGGAGAGCGCTCCGGCCAGCGCGGCTACCGGTACGGCCAGCACCACGGCGGCGGTGCCAGCGCTGGCCGCCATGAGCAGCCGACGCCGGTCGACGACCCGGTCGACGACCACCCCGAGCAGCGGTGCGGCGAGCGCCTGGGCGCCGTACTCGAGGGCGAACAGGGTGGCCGCCGCCACCGGCGAGGCGTGCAGCGCCACCACCGCGACGGTCGGCAGGGCCAGCGCGGCGACGTGGGTGCCGACGACGCTGGCGGCCTGGGCGGCGACGGCCGGGCGCAGCGGTCGGTCCACCGCGATCGACGTGGCGAGACGGCCGGGCATGGGCACCACTCCTCGGCTCGGTCGGTCGAGTCACCTTCCCACAGCTGCGGTCACCATCGAAAGCTACGGTGACCAAGGTAAATACCGTTTGCCCGTTCCACCGGTCGCGAACCGACCACCACCCCGGACGATAATGCTTGCCGTACCGACGCGAGGTCATTTATGCTCATCACATCGTGCACCACCGCCGGCGCACATCCTCACCGACGCAATCAATCGACTGACACGGATCGACTGAACCAAATCAGTGAACCGAGAATCTCCCGCTTGCCGGAATCCCGTGGCCGACGCTGGGCGGCAAGCCTGTTGGGGAGTTGCCAGTGGCACTCATCGATGCCAATGATCTTGATCGCAACGAGTTGGCGTACCGTGTCTTCGGCGTGACCCGCGACAAGACGCCGTGGCGCGCCGCGGACATCATCGCTGACGGGCCGGCGGACCCCAGCTGGGAGCGGGCCGAGCTGGCCTGGCGGATGTCCTCCCGCGGCTACTACGCCGAGCAGGCCGGGCTGGTCGCCGCCGCGACGCTGGCCGCGCAGACCGAGGACGCGCCGCTGCGGTTCAGTCTCGCCCTGGCCACCGCCGACGAGGCCCGGCACGCGGACGCGTTCTACCAGTACGCGAGCCTGGTCGGCGGCGGTGAGCCGGAGCCGGAGTCGCCCGAGCTGATGCAACCGCTGGACACGGCGCTGACCCAGCTGCCGTACATGGGCCGGGCGCTGGTGCACACCATGTTGGAGGGCTTCGCCGCCGACGAGTTCATCCTACTTCGCGAGGTGTTCGCCGGCGACCCGCTCGGCCAGCTCTACCACCACGTACGCCGCGACGAGATCCAGCACGTCGCGATCGGGCTGAACTACCTGGCCCGCGAGTCCGCCACGGACGAGGGGCGCGAGCTGTGGCGCGAGTACGGGCCGCAGTGGCATGAGATCGGCATGCGACTGACCTACCTAGACAAGATTTCGGTGTCCCTCGCCGAACTGACCGGCCGTGAGCCCGACCGGCTGCGGCACTGGTTTCTCCGCCGGCACCGGGCCCGCCTGAGTGCCGGTGGAGTCGACATGGACGGAGGGAGGTGAACATCTTGACCATCAAGAAGGTCACCATCAAGACGCCGGCCCACGGCACCTGCAAGTACCTGGTCCCGACTCGGAAGGCCGAGAAGTGATCGCGGCCGGCGAGGCGCGGGTAAGTCCGCGTGGAGGGCCGAAGACGTGATCGGCCGGATGGGGCGGTCCCGCCCCATCCGGCGCACCTCGGTATGACGCGCTCACCAGCTGAAAGGCCCGGCCGATGTCCGTATGTCTGGTCGCCATGCCCTGGCAGGCCATCGAATCACCATCACTGCCGATCGGGTTGCTCAAGGCGGTGACCGTCGCCACCGGGCGGCCCGCCCCGACCGCCTACCACGGCAGCCTGCGCTGGGCCGAGTTCCTGATGGAACGCAGCGACGGCGAGCTGAGCCCAGCTGACTACACCGAGGTCGCCGAGGTGGGCCTCTTCGACGGCCTCGGCGACTGGGTCTTCGCCGGGGTGCTGCACGACGACCCCGAGTTCGGCGTGGAGACGCTGCGCCGCTACGCGGCCGAGTACGGCACCGGCATCGCCGGCCCGACCGCGATGCGCCAGTACGCCGCCGACTTCGTCGAGCTGGCCGCCGCCGAGATCCTCGCCACCCGTCCGTCGCTGGTCGGCTTCACCACCACGTTCATGCAGAACGTGCCGAGCCTCGCGGTCGCCCGACGGATCCGCCAGCTCGACCCGGGCGTACGGATCGCGTTCGGGGGCGGCAACTGCGACGGCGCGATGGGGATCGCCCTGCACCGCAACTTCCCGTTCGTCGACTTCGTGGTACGCGGCGAGGGCGAGGTCGCGTTCCCGATGCTGCTGGACGCCCTCGACGCTCGCGACCTCGACGCTGGCGACAACCTCGGCGCTGGCGACGAGCGTGACGCCCGGCTCGCGCGGATACCCGGGCTGTCCTGGCGCCGGGCCGACGGCACCGCGCGGCACAACCCGCAGGGCGCGCTGCTGCCGCCGGCACGCATCCCCACCCCGGACTTCGACGACTGGTTCGGCCAACTCGCCGCCTCGCCGGTCGGCGAGTACATCGAACCCAAGCTGGTCCTGGAGGGCGCCCGGGGCTGCTGGTGGGGCGAGAAGCACCACTGCACCTTCTGCGGGCTCAACGGCACCGCGATGACGTTCCGGGCCAAGCCTGCCGAACGCATGATCGCCGAGATGACCGAGCTGGTCGGCCGGCACCAGACCCTCGACGTGATCATGGTCGACAACATCATCGACAACCACTACTACGCAGACTTCCTGCCCCGCGTCGCCGCGCTCGGCTGGGACCTGCGGCTGCACTACGAGGTCAAGTCCAACCTGCGGCCGACCGAGATCGACGCGCTGCGCGCCGCCGGCGTGGCCCACGTACAGCCCGGCATCGAATCGCTGGTCAGCCCAGTGCTCAAGCTGATGGACAAGGGCGTCTCCGGCGTCCACAACGTACGGACGCTGCGCGACTGCGAGTCCGCCGGGCTCACCGTGTCGTGGAACTGGCTGTACGGGTTCCCCGGCGAACGCCGGGTCGACTACGACCCGGTGCTGCGTCAGCTTCCCCGGCTGGTGCACCTGCAGCCACCGGCCGGCTCGTCGCGGATCCTGCTCGAACGGTTCAGCCCGTACTTCGAGAACCCGGTGCTCGGCTTCCCGACCCGCCGGGCCGCCCGGCTCTATCAGCATGTCTACGACCTGCCCGAGAACGAGCTGGCCGACCTGGTCTACCTGTTCGACACCGAGCCGGCCGGCCTGTCCGAGCAGGACGCCGAGCCGCTGAACGAGCTGCTCAAACGCTGGACCGACGGCTATCCGGCCAGCGCGCTGCAGCTGCTCACCGGCCTGGACGCGGACGAGATAGTGATCGCCGACCGGCGGGTCGGCTGGCCGGAGTGTGAACACCGTATCGCCGATCCCCGGCTGCGCCGTGCGTACGCCGAGCTGGAGCACGGCCGTACCGTCACGGCCCTGGCCGCACGGCTCGCCGCCGCCGGACTGCCGGTGGAGACCGACCGGCTGGCGCGGTGGCTGGCCGAACTCGACGACGCCGGGTTGGTCTTCGAGGAGAACGGCCGCTGGATCAGCCTGGCGACCACCGTCGAACCGGTCAAGGTGGCTTGAGATGGGTACGGCGATGCTGCTCACCGACCGTACCGGTCTGGCCGCCTGGTCGCTGCGGACGGTGACTCTGCCGGAGCCGCTGGACTTCGGCGACTCCCCCGAGCAGGACCTGGCCCAGTTGCGGTTCCTGCGCGCGGTGACCAGCCACGCGGTACGGCTGCGCTGGACCTTACGCGGGCGGCCGTCGTTCCCGCTGGACACCCACGTGCACCTGGTCGCGCCGTCGGCCGGCACCGACCGGGCCAGCCGGGCCTATGCCGGCGAATGGGGCCTGGCCTACCGGTACGGCAGCTGCTACTACCGTCGCGGGCCGGGGATGGTGACGGTCAAGGACGTCCGACCCGGGGTCGAGGCCAGCCGGATGGTGATCACCGACGGTGCCGACGCGTTTCTGCGGCTGGCCGAAGACCCGTCCGGCGTGCCGGCGCCGGGCGACGTCGACGCGGCCGCCGCCGCCGTCGAAGCCGGGCTGGCCTGCGCGGCCGGCGACGCGATACTGATCCTGCCTTACCGGATGCGGCACTGGCCGGTGCCGCATGTGGCGGTCTGAGGCAGCCCCGGCCATGACCGCGTCCGCGCCGCACGAGCCGCCGCCGCACGAGCCGCAGCCGCACGAGCCGCCGCTGTACCCGTTCCGTGACTACGACGAGCTGGGGCTGGACCCGAGGTTGGCCCGGCTGCGCGCCGAGTGCCCGGTGTCCCGGATCCGGCTGCCGTACGGTGGTGACGCCTGGCTCGCCACCCGCTACGCCGACGTGACGACGGTGCTCGCCGACCCCAGGTTCAGCCGGGCCGCCGCCTGCACTCCGGACGTGCCCCGGCAGACCGAGTCGCCGCCGGTGGCCACCACCATCCTCGACCTGGACCGGCCGGAGCACGGCCGACTCAGACGCATCGCCGCCAGCGCGTTCGCCCAGTGGCGCATCGAGCGACTGCGCCCGTACGTCCGGCAGGTCGCCGACGAACGGATCGACGCGTTGCTGGCCGGCCCGGTGCCGGGCGACTTGTACGCGACGGTCGCCCTGCCGGTGCCGCTGACCGTGCTGTGCCACGTCCTCGGTGTACCGCTGGCCGACCGTGATCGGTTCCGCGCCTGGACGCACGCGCTGTTGATGCCCGGGCCGATGCCGGCCGACGAGTTCCGGTCGGTCGCCGCCGCGCTGGAGGACTACCTGCGGGAGCTGATCGCGCACCGCCGCGAGTCCGCCACCGACGACCTGCTGAGCATGCTGGTCCGGGCCACCGACGACGGCGACCGGATGACCGAGCAGGAGCTGGTGTCGTTCGGCGTGACCCTGCTCGCCGCCGGGTTCGAGACCACGGCCAGCCAGCTGGCCAGTTCGGCGTACCTGCTGCTGCGCCACCGGCACCTCTGGGAGTTTCTGGGCCGGGAGCCGGACCGGGTGCCGGCGGTGGTCGACGAGCTGCTCCGGTTCGTGCCGCTCAACGGCGGCAGCGGGCTGCCCCGGGTGGCGACCGAGGACGTCGAGCTGGGTGGGGTGACGGTCCGGGCCGGGGAGGCGGTGTTCGCCTCGACCATCTCCGCCAACCGTGACGACGAGGTGTTCCCGGACGCGGACACCTTCGACCCGGACCGGCGCCCGACGGCCCGGCATGTCACCTTCGGCTACGGTCCGCACCGCTGCCTCGGGGCCTGGCTGGCGACGATGGAGATCCAGGAGGTGGTCGGCGCGCTGGTCGCGGCGGCGCCGGGTCTGCGGCTGGCCGACCCGGACGGGGTACGGTGGCGCGCCGGGACCATCGTGCGCGGCCCGCTCGCGCTGCCGGTCAGCTGGCCGACTCAGGCCGGGCAGTTCCGGTCAGGTCAGTCGGAGTGACCGCTCCCAGTCCACCGCCACCCGGTCAGGGTCGACGTCCCGGTCGTGGTGACCGCCACACGGACAGACCCACGACCGGACGTTCAACGCCAACTGCTCGCAGGCGGTGACGGCATCAGATCCGACGACACCGATCCGGGCCGGGGCCGGCTCACCGTCACCAACGGCACCGTGCGGGTGAATGCCGGCGACGACGCTGTCAAGGGCGAGAACACTGTCGACATCTCCGGTGGCACGGTCACCGTCACCAGCTCCTACGAGGCGATCGAGAGCCGGCAGGTGACCATCTCCGGCGGCACCGTCGACGTCACCGCCCGCGACGACGCGATCAACGGCGCGGTCCACTTCACCGGCGGCACGATACCGCGCCAGGTTCCGGGCCCCAACACCCCGACAAGCGGATTGATTCTCTTGTGGAGGTAGGCCAGTATCGATCAATGGACCAGACCCGTGAAGACGACGTGGCGGTACGGCAGTTCTACGAGACCTACGGCTGGCAGCGCGGATCATCCGGGAAGTACCGGGACGCGGAAGCATTTCGTCGACCTGCGACCGGTGATGGACGGCTACCATCGGCGCCGTGACCAGCGGGTCGCCCGACTGCTGGCGGGCGACGGACCACTGTTGGACCTGGGTGCGGTGGAGCGCCGGTGCCGGTTGCGTCCGACGGCGGCCTACGGGTCAATCTCGATTTCGCGGCAGCGGCGTTACACGGCGCACGGCAGACCCTCGGCGACACCGCCAGCTACCTGCAGGCCGACATCTGCCAGCTGCCCTTTCCGGCGGACACCTTCAGCCGGGTGCTGTGCGCCCACGTGCTCTACCACCTCACTCCGGAGCGACAGACGCTGGCACTCACGGAGATCTGCCGGGTCCTGCGGCCGGGCGTCGTCGCCGTGCTCGTGTACATCCAGGCGTTCGCCCGCCTCCAGAACCTGGCCCGCCGGCTACGGCTGGACTCCCGGCCGGTGGCGGACCTCCCACCGTTGCCCTACCACCCGGTCGACCATCGCCTGCTGCAGGCCGGGCTGCGTGGTCGGGCGCGCATCGAGGTTCGGAGCTGGTCGGTTCTCGCGCCGGAGATCACCCGCACGGTGGTGCCCGGCGGGTGGGCGGGCCGAGCGATGGTGGCCGGAGTCGCGGCGGTCGAAGACCGGCTGCCCTGCTGGAGCGCACAACTCGCCCGCTACCTGATGTTGATCGTCCGCAAGGACCCGGAGCGGATAGGTCCGGCAGATCCTTGCTAGCCACCGGCGGCCCGCGATCGCGACGGTGGACTTGCCGCGACGTCGGGGAGCGCCCGGGGGACGGTCAAGACCGCAGGTGCTTCCCGAGCGGAGTGGTGGGGGGGGTGGTGGGTCGTCTGCGCGATCGGCCGACCGTCCTCAACCACAATGGAGTTCATCCCGGCTGTACTGCGAAAAGGCACTATAGTCGAGCCCAGTCGCTGGCATCACTCGTGGCAGCCCAAGGGAGATAGATCGATGACTGGCTCACGCATTCTCTCCGTTGGGCACTACCAGCCCAGCCGGATCCTCACCAACGCCGACCTGTCGAAGATGGTCGACACCAGCGACGAATGGATCCAGTCCCGGGTCGGGATCCAGACCCGGCACATCGCCGAGCCGGACGAGACCGTCGACGAGATGGCGGCGCACGCCGCCCGCAAGGCACTCGCCCAGAGCGGCCTGTCCCCCGCCGACATCGACTACGTCTCGGTCGCCACCTGCACCGCCATCGACCGGTCGCCGAACATGGCCGCCCGAATCGCCGCCCGCCTCGGGCTCAACCACCCGGCGGTCATCGACGTCAACGTCGCCTGCACCGGGTTCACCTACGCGCTGGCCGCGACCGACCACGCAGTACGCGCCGGCGCGGCGCGTAACGCCATCGTCGTCGGGGTGGAGAAGCTGTCCGACTTCGCCGACTGGACCGACCGTACGACGTGCGTGCTGGTCGGCGACGGCGCGGGAGCCGTGGTGCTGACTGGCGCCGACCAGCCCGGGATCGGTCCGGTCGTCTGGGGCTCGGTCCCCGACATGTCCGACGCGGTACGCATCGAGGGTCGTGCCGGCACGTTCCAGCAGGCCGGCCAGGCGGTTTACCGGTGGGCGACCACAGTGCTACCGACCATCGCCCGGCAGGTCTGCGAACGGGCCGGGGTGGCCCCGGCAGACCTCGCCGCGATCGTGCCGCACCAGGCGAACCTGCGCATCATCAGGTCGCTCGCCGAACGGATCGGTGCGCCGAACGCGATCGTGGCCGAGGACGTCATCGAGTCCGGCAACACCTCCGCCGGCAGCATCCCGATTGCCTTGTCGAAGCTGGTGATGCGCGGCGACATACCGTCCGGCGCACCGATCCTGCTGTTCGGCTTCGGCGGTGGCCTGTCCTACGGAGGCCAGGTCGTCCGCTGCCCGTGACGATCAACTGTCGTCGCCGGCACCGACCACGGTCGACCTGCTGTCGGTCGCGGTGCGTTCAGCGACCGGGCCAGCTGCCGGCCAACGCCCGGACCGTGGTGTTCTCTTACCTGCGGCCCCGATGACGGGACCGGGCCAGCCTGAGCAGGCCGGCACCGGCCAGTAGCACGACCAGGACCGTGGCCAGGACGGCCGCCCCGGCCTGGTCGAGCGTGGCGGCCAGCCACCGCTGGACCATGCCGGCGCCGTCGATCAGCGGGTCCCCGCCCGACCCGCCGCGCAGCAGCCGGATCTCGTACCAGCCGTACCAGGCGACGTAGCCGCCGGCAGCCACCAGCAACGCGCCGCCGACGCGGGACAGCAGCGGGGCCGCGCGGCGGACCCGGCGCAGCAGCCCGTCGCGGGCCAGCGCGACGGTGACGGCTGCGACCGCGACGGTCAGCCCCATCCCGGCGGCGTACGCCACGAACAGGGCCACCCCGGACGCGACCGAGCCGGCGCGGAAGCTGGCCGCCACGATCGCCAGGAACGGAGCGATCGTGCAGGACAGCGACGCGGCGGCGTAGGCCATCCCGAAAACCACCATGGACAGTACGGACCGACTGGTGGCCGGGGCGCGGGACGGCACCATGCCGATGCCGGGCAGCTGCCGGCCGGCGAGCAGCACCCCGCCGAGCCCGATGAGCAGCAGCCCGATGCCGATGGTCAGCCACGGCAGGTGGCGCTGCACTGCCCCGGCTGCCGGGGCCACGACCAGGCCGAACACCCCGAAGACGACGACGAATCCGGCGGTCATCGCGGCCGTCGTGGTCAGTGCCCGACCGACGGCGGCACTCCGACCGGTGCCGGCCGCGGCGTCGCCACTCACCAGGAAGGACAGGTACGCGGGCAGCAGCGCGAACCCACACGGGTTGACGGCGGCGAGGGTGCCTGCCGCCAGGGCGAGCGCGAGCGGTGCGTCGGTCATCGGATCGGGTGGCGGAGGTCGGCTAGCCGGCGATCAGCCGGTCGAGCATGCCGGGCAGCGAGTCGACGTCGACATGTCCCTTGTCGACGACTTCGCCATCGGCGTCGAGGACGACGAAGGTGCTCTGCGCGGTGATCTCGAAGTGCCGCCACACCGCGCCCTGCTCGTCGGCCAGTTGCGGAAAGCCGGACAGCTCGGCCAGCTCGACGAACTCGTGCATGGCCGGCACCCCGTCGAGCCCGGCCACGCCGACCACACCGGCGGTGTCGGCGTAGTCGGCGGCCAGTGAGTTGACCCGGGCGGCCTGGCCGAGGCAGGTGGGACACCACGGTGCCCAGAACCACAGCACCGCCGGTTTGCCGGCCAGGCTGCGCCCGTCGAAAGTGTCGCCGGCCAGGGTGTCTGCGGTGAAGGCATAGCTGGCGCTGACACCGCCACCGTCGGTGCCGGCACCATTGTCGGTGTCTGCACCGGTTTCGGGGTCGGTGTCCCCGGCTGGCGTGCCGGCACCGGTTGTGTCCCCGCCGGACGGGGGTGGCGTGCCGTCACCGTCAGCCGAAGTGCCGCAGCCGGCCAACGCCACCGAGCCGGCGACGACAAGGCTGATGATCATCGACCGCACCCGCATGATGTCTGCTCCGTCCCGGTATCCGACGTCCGACGATGTCCGGCAACCGTACCTGCCCGACGGCGGTTTCCTCGCATATACCCCCTGGGGGTTGCTAGCCTACGAGGATGACCAGCCAGACCACCCGCGGCTACACCGCGTCCAAGGACCAGCTCCAGGCCCGGCTGCGCCGCATCGAGGGGCAGGTCCGCGGGATCGAGCGGATGGTCGACGACGACCGGTACTGCATCGACGTGCTGACCCAGATCTCCGCCATCCAGGCGGCTCTGGACAAGGTCGCTCTCGGCCTGTTGGACGGACACGCCCGGCACTGCATGCAGGAGGGTTCCGCCGAGGGCCGCGCGGACGAGATGGCCGCCGAGATGATGGCGGCGGTCGGTCGGCTGATGAAGCGCGGCTGACCTTGTCACACCCACTGCCCGACCCGTGACGATCTACCCCCTAGGGGTATGGTGGGTCCCGCCATCACCGCAGGCGAGGAGGACGGCATGAGCAGCACCGCACCGGGCCGGCCCAAGACGGCGACCCGGATCGAGTTGAGCATCGGTGGGATGACCTGCTCGTCCTGCGCGGCTCGGATCGAGAAGAAGCTCAACCGGATCGACGGGGTGACCGCGACGGTGAACTTCGCCACCGAGAAGGCCAGCGTCACCGTCGAGGATCCGGCCGTGACCGCCGACGAGCTGATCGACGTCGTACGCCGTACCGGCTACACCGCCCAGCTGCCCGCTCCGCCGCAGGATGCCCGCAGCGCAGCGCTTTCCGACGGTTCGGCGGGCGACGAGCGGCCGGCCGTCTCCGACGACCTCCGCTCGCTGCGTACCCGGCTCCGGGTCGCGCTGGTGCTCAGCGTGCCGGTGGTCGTCCTGGCGATGGTGCCCGCCTGGCAGTTCACCTACTGGCAGTGGGTCAGTCTGGTGCTGGCCGTCCCGGTGGTGCTCTACGGCGGCTTGCCGTTGCACCGCGCCGCGTGGACGAATCTGCGGCACGGCGCGGCGACCATGGACACCCTGGTCTCGATGGGGACCCTCGCCGCCCTCGGCTGGTCGCTGTGGGCGCTGTTCTTCGGCACCGCCGGCACCCCCGGCGTGACCCACCCGTTCAGCCTGTCCATCGGTCACGGCACAGCCGCCGCCAACATCTACCTGGAGGTCGCCGCCGGGGTGACCGTGTTCATCCTGCTCGGCCGATACTTCGAAAGCCGCGCCAAGCGCCGCGCCGGTGCGGCGCTGCGGGCCCTGCTCGAGCTGGGCGCGCGGGATGTCGCCGTGCTGCGCGACGGCGTGGAGACCCGGATTCCGGTCGATCAGCTCGCGGTGGGTGACCGGTTCGTCGTCCGGCCCGGCGAGAAGATCGCCACCGACGGCGTGGTGACCGAGGGGTCCTCGGCGGTCGACGCCAGCATGGTCACCGGTGAGTCCGTGCCGGTCGAGGTCGCTCCCGGCGACCCGGTGGTCGGCGCCACCGTCAATGCCGGTGGCCGGCTGATGGTGACGGCCACCCGGGTCGGTGCCGAAACTCAGCTCGCCCAGATGGTCCGGCTGGTGGAGCAGGCGCAGACCGGAAAGGCAGCGGCGCAGCGGCTGGCCGACCGGATCTCCGGTGTCTTCGTGCCGATCGTCATCGCGCTCGCCGTCGGCACCCTCGGCTACTGGCTCGCCACCGGGACGGGCGTCGCGGTGGCGTTCACCGCAGCGGTCGCCGTACTGATCATCGCCTGCCCGTGCGCGCTCGGCCTGGCCACCCCGACGGCGCTGCTGGTCGGCACCGGACGCGGCGCCCAGCTCGGCGTGCTGATCAGAGGCCCGGAGGTGCTGGAGTCCACCCGTCGGGTGGACACCGTGCTACTGGACAAGACCGGCACGGTCACCACCGGCACCATGACGCTGGTCGACGTGCTGGTCGACGGCGCCGACCCGGATCCCGACGAACTGCTCCGGCTTGCCGGCGCGGTCGAGGCCGGGTCGGAGCACCCGATCGGCCGGGCGATCGCCGGGGCCGCCACCGAGCGGGTCGGGCCGCTGCCGGCGGTGACCGACTTCGCCGGCCGGCACGGACTGGGTGTACGCGGCACCGTCGGCGGGCGTACCGTGCTGGTCGGTCGGCCGGCGCTGCTGACTGACGAGGGCCTGACCGTGGACGCGGCGCTGGCCGGCAGATTGACCGCCGCCGAGGCCGCCGGCCGGACCGCGGTCATGGTCGGCTGGGACGGTCGGGCCCGGGGCGTGCTGGCCGTCGCTGACCGGGTCAAGCCGACCAGCCGGCCGGCGATCGACGCGCTGCGGCGGCTCGGACTGACCCCGGTCCTGCTCACCGGGGACAACGCCACCGTCGCCCGGGCGGTCGCCGCCGAGGTCGGGGTCGACGAGGTGATCGCCGGGGTGTTGCCCGCCGACAAGGTGGACGCGGTCAAGCGGTTGCAGGCCGACGGTCGGGTGGTCGCGATGGTCGGTGACGGGGTGAACGACGCCGCCGCCCTGGCCCAGGCCGATCTCGGCCTGGCGATGGGGACCGGCACCGACGCCGCCATTGAGGCCGCCGATCTCACCCTGGTAAGGGGCGACCTGACCGCCGCCGTGGACGCCGTCCGGCTGTCCCGCCGCACCCTGCGGACGATCCAGGGCAACCTGTTCTGGGCGTTCGCCTACAACGTCGCGGCGCTGCCGTTGGCGGCGGCGGGCCTGCTCAACCCGATGATCGCGGGTGCGGCGATGGCGATGTCGTCGGCGTTCGTGGTGGCCAACAGTCTGCGGCTGCGCCGGTTCCGGCCGGTGGTGCTCAGCCGGTGACCAGCTCGTAGCCGGCCTCCTCGACGGCGGCGGCCACCGCCTGGTCGCTGACCGGCTGTTCGCTGGTGACGGTGACCCTGCCGGTGGCCAGGTCGACGTCCACCTCGGTGACCCCGGCGATCCCGCCGATCTCGGTGGACACCGAACCGACGCAGTGGCTGCAGGTCATCCCCTGCACGGTGTAGGTGCTGACCGCCATCTGTCTCTCCCTCGCGACTCGTTGCGATCCGACTCGACCGCTGAGCCTACCCCTACCGGGAATGCGTATTTCGCCGGATCCGGCACCGTCGTCGGCCGGCGACCGGCCAGCACCCCATAGCCAAAGACCGATCCAGCGGGTAGAAACAGATGATTCCCCGACGGCACCGGTAGGTGCCGGCGGGCGACACCGAGAGAGCGCTCTCACGCTCGGCGGCCCGCACATCGGCCGGACCGACACCGCGTTGCAGATCAACAGCGACCACGTGCTGATCGACCACACCTGGGTGTGGCGGGCCGATCACGGAGTCGAAGGGTTCACCGAGGGCGTCAACGGCGACACCGACCGCTGGCACACCAACACCGGACGGTACGGCGTCGTGGTCAACGGCGACCACGTGACCGCGACCGGACTGTTCGTCGAGCACTTCCAGCGGTACAACACGGTCTGGAACGGCGACCACGGCACCACGGTCCTGTACCAGAACGAGCTGCCGTACGACCCGCCCACCCAGGCCGACTGGATGAACGGCGACACCCCCGGCTGGGCCGGCTACAAGGTCGCCGACCACGTGCGGCACCACCAGCTGTACGGCGGCGGGGTGTACGTGTTCAACCAGAACGACCCGTCGATCCGCACCCGCAACGGCTTCGAGGTGCCGCACCGTCCCGGCGTACGACTGCGGAACATCATGACCGTCAATTTGAGCGCGGGCGCCATCGACCACGTGGTCAACGGGATCGGTGAGGCGGCCGACACGACCCGGGTCGGCGCGCCGGTCTACCTGGTCGAGTTCCCGGAGCCGTGACGGGTCGGGTACCCGGGGCCGGCCGACGGATAGCCGTGGCGATCCCGGGTACCCGCCCGGTCGGACCGTCCACACCGAGTCGACCGGTCACACGAATCGGACAGGTCACCACGAGGAGGCACGATGTCCGGAAAACGACCAGGCAGCAAGGGATACGACAACCAGCGCGCCCGGCTGCGTAAGGATCTCGAGAACTCGGGTACGGCCAACGACGCGGGTGCCGACGAGCTCGCCAACGAGATCCTGCAGGAGCAGGCCGACCGCCAGGGCGTGCTGCGCACCGAACGGGGTCTCGGCCCGAAAGGTGAACGATGATCGTCATGAAATAGGTCGAAAAATGCCATGAAATTCGGTCAGCTCCGCATCATGGTGGGGTGAGTGACGCAGGGCGGTCCCGGGTCCAGCCGGCGGCGCCCGGTGCCAAGGTGACCCGGTTGGAGCTCTTCTTCGACCTGGTCTTCGTCTTCGCCTTCATCCACCTGAACACGCTGGCCGTCGAGGACCTCGACGCCCTGATCCTGTTGGGCGTCATCCTGCTGCTCGCCGCGCTCTGGCTGGCCTGGTCGCGGTTCGCCGTACTCGGCAACAACCTGCGGGCCGACCAGGGCATCATGCCGATCATCGGTTTCGCGATCATGGCGGCGGTCTTCGTCTCCGTCGCGACCTTGCCCGGCACCGAAGACGACGTCGCGGTGCCGTCGTCGTCCGCGCCGCTCTCGATCCCCGGGCAACTCGTGTTCCCGGCCTGCTATTTCATCATCTGGGCGTTGGAGATGGTGGCGCTGCGGCATGCCGCGCGAAACCACCCTTCGTTGCGTGAGATGTGGTGGCGAAGCGCACCGGCGCTGCTCCTCAGTTGCGGGTTGCTGGTGGTGGCCGCGCTCCTGCCGCGACAGTTCACCGGCAATGCCCGGATAGCTGCCTTTGTCGCGTTGTGGGGACTTGCCGTCGCCATCGCCTACGCGGTGGTGATCCGGACCAAGGCCCTCGCCGTCGTCTCGGCCGGGCATTGGGCGGAACGACACGCCCAAATCGTGCTGATCGCTCTCGGCGAGTCGGTCATCTCGATCGGCATCGGCGCCGAACTTCTGGCAGGAACACCGTTGACGTTGCCCCTGGTCGCAGGCGTGGTGCTCGGCATCGCGCTGATCTGCGCCCTCTGGTGGTGGTACTTCGACTCCCGCTCGATCGCGGCCGAACATGTGCTGCACCGCACCCAGGGCACCGCCCGGCTCCGACTGGCCCGCGACGCGTACACCCTGCTGCACTTCCCGATGGTCCTCGGGATCATTCTGCTGTCCCTGGGCGCCAAACAGGTCCTCGCCTACCTGGCCAGTGACACCGGCGACCAGGAAAGGGCGGTGCTCGATCCGGTCCACCTGTGGGTGCTGTACGGCGGCGTCGTGCTCTACCTGCTGGCCCTGCTCGCATTCCAGGCGCGGACGGTCCGATCCGTGGATCCGCTCGGCGCGTTGCCCGTCCTGGTCATCACCGCGCTGCTGCCGATGGCCCCGTTCATGCCGCCGCTCGCCGCGCTCGCCCTGCTCAGCCTGATCGCCGTCGCCGCGGCCGCGGTGGACAACCTACGCGGCGGCAGCCATCGCCGGTCGCTACGCGGCAGCCAGCTCGCTCAACAGCAGGCGTTGGAGAGCGAGGAGACCAACTGGCGCCGACGGCACCTGTGAGCCGTACGGCACCCGACGCTGTCATTATCGTCTGATGCGCAACCAGGTAGTCCTCCTGGTGCGTGGCCGGGGAGGATGACAGCTTTGACACAGGTCGCCGGCGAGCCGGCACGCTGGCGACACCGGACCGGGCGGCTGGGCCGGTCGGCGCTGATCGCGCTCTGCGTCGCTGCCGCATACGCGCTCGGCTCCGGCTGCGCCTGGTTGCTGTTCCACGCCTCGGCCGTCGGCGCGGTGTTCTTTCCGCCGGCCGGGGTGACCCTCGGCGCGCTGGTGCTGGCCCGCCGCCGACACTGGCCGTGGATCCTCGGTGCCGTCGGTCTCACCGAGTTCGGCATCGACCTGTGGCAGGGGATCGGACCGCCGGTCGCACTCGGCTTCGCGCTCACCAACGTCGCCGAACCGCTGGTCGGTGCCGCCGGGCTGCGATGGCTGCGGCCGGGCCGGATCGACCTGACCCGGTACCGCGACGCGGCGGCGTTCCTGCTCTACCCGGTGGGCATCGGCCCGTTGGTCGGCGCGGTGATCGGGGCCACGACCAGCGCGGTCGGCACCGGTGGCGCCTGGTGGCCGGCGTTGGGCCGGTTCTGGGCCGGCGACGGGCTCGCGGTGCTCACCCTCGGTGCCGCCCTGGTCGGCCTCGACGCGATCCGCGGCCGGGTCCGACCCTGGCAGCTGGTCCGGGGCGGTACGGCGTTGGCCGGCACCGGGGCGTTGACCGTCATCGGTTTCTGGCCCCGGGAGGTGCCGCTGTCCTACCTGCCGGTGCCGGTGCTGCTCGCGGTCGGCTTCCTGGGCCGGGTGGCGACCGTCGGGGCCGCCGGATTCGTGATGGCGTTCGCCGCGAATCTGCTCAGCGCCGCCGGGCACGGGCCGTGGTCGGTGCTGGCCGGGCAGCCCCGGCTGGAGGCGGCGTCGCTGCAGATCTACCTGGCGGTGGTGGTGCTCGGCGCCTGGGCGCTGGCGATCGCGGTGGCGCAACGGGACCGGGCGCAGGCCGAGTCGCGTCGTGAGGTGGCTGCCCGCCGCCGGTTGCAGGCGCTGCAGGACGTCACCGCCGGGCTGGCCACCTCCGCGACGTCCGACCAGGTGATCCGGGTGCTGGTCGACCGGGGCGTCGGCCTGGTCGCCGACCACGGCGCGGTCGCGCTCACCGATCTGGCCGGCGGCTCGGTCCGAAGCTGGCCGACGGCGGCCCTCGCGGACCAGGTCGCCGGAGGCTTCGCCACGTTCCCGCTCGACGGGTCGGACCGGTTGCCGGTCGTCGACGTGGTCCGGACCGGCCGGCCGGTCCAACTGCCGACCCGGGCGGCGCTGGACGCTCGTTACCCCGCGCTCGCCGACGCCCACGCTCGCACCGGCACCCGCAGTCTGCTGGCGGTGCCGGTCAAGGTCGGCGACCGGTGCCTCGGTGCGCTGGCGTTCGCGTTTCGTCGGGACGACGCGATCACCCCGGAGGTGGTTTCGATCGCCCGTACCCTCGCCGAACTCGCTGGCCAGGCCGTCGACCGGGCAGCCATGTACGAGTCCGAGCACGCCGCCGCGCACCAGTTGCAACGGGCGTTGCTGCCGCAGATCTCGCCGGACCTGCCGGGCGTCACGGCCGCCGTGGGCTACCGGCCGGCGGAGCACGGCCGCGACGTGGGCGGCGACTGGTACGACGTGTTCGAGCTGCCCGGCAACCGGGTGGGTATCGCGGTCGGAGACGTCGTCGGCCACGGGTTGTCGTCGGCGATCACGATGGGCCGGCTGCAGCAGTCGCTGCGCTCGGTGGCGCAGACCGGTGCGTCGCCGGTCGAGGTGCTGGAGGCGCTGGACACCGCCTGCCAGACGATCGACGGGGCCGACTTCGCCACCGTCGGGTACGCCGAGTACAGCCCCACCGACCGGCTGCTCACCTACGCCTGCGCCGGTCATCTGCCGCCGCTGCTGGTGGCCGGCGGGGACAGCCGCTACCTGACCGACGCCCGGTCGCTGCCGCTGCGGCTGACCGCGCAGCCCCGGACCCAGGCCCAGATCGCGGTGCCCGACTCGGCGATGCTGGTCTGGTACTCCGACGGGCTGGTCGAGCGGCGTGGTCAGGTGATCGACGCCGGGTTGGACCGACTCGGCCGGGCCGCCGCCGGGTTGTCCGGCACCGAGCCACAGGTCTGGTGCGACCGGCTGTTGGACGCGATGACCGACGGCCAGGTGATCACCGACGACACGGTGGTGGCCTGCGTACATCTGGACGGGCTGCCCACCGGCACGGACGGCTCCCCGGTGCTGCGGCTGACCCTGACCTCCCCCGCCGACCTGTCCGCCGCGCGCCGGGCACTGCGGGACTGGTCCGCGGGCAACGACCTCACTCCGGATCAGGCCGACGCACTGCTGGCCACCTGCAACGAAGCCTTGATCAACTCGTTGGAGCACGCCTACCACGGGCGTCCGGGCGGCCCGGTCGCACTGCAGGTGATGCTGCTCGACCGGCAGCAGGTCCGGATCGAGGTCACCGACCGGGGACATTGGCGGGGTCACTCGCACGACGGGTCCGACCGGGGACGCGGGCTCGATCTGATCAACAGGATGGCCCGCCGGCTGGTGCTCGACCTCTCCGGTGCCGGCACCCGGGTGACCATCACCCTGCCCGGCCGGTAGCCGGTGCCGTCCCGGTGGTCTACCACCGGGGCGGGTGGTCGACCACCGGGACGGGGATCAGCCCCGGATCGCCTGGCGGATCCAGTCGGTGATGTTGTCGACCCGCGACGTCGTCTCGACGTCGGAGTGCGGGCAGTCCGGGCCGAAGCTCTCCACCGACACCAGCGCCGGACCGCGGCGACCCCGCTCGACGAAGTACGGGGCACCGGAGTCGTACGCGCAGGCGCTGGTGTCCGGGTGCGGGTACCGACCGGTCACGCCGATGGTCGAGTCGGCGACCTCGGTGACGGCGAACAGCCCGGTTCGCAGCACGGTCGACGGCACCGGGTCGACCGACGTGTCGGCGCCGTATCCGGTTAGCCGGACGAGAGCACCGACCCGCGGCGGCCGGTGGGCCAGGGCGATCGGCTTGATGCCGCGTACCGGCTGGTCCAGCTTTGCCAGCGCCAGGTCGTTGGTGGGCGACTGGCGTACCGCGATCACGGTGGCGACCTGGCCGCCGTCGCCGGTGAGGTCCGCCCGGCCGACCGTCGCGGTGGTCAGGTCGGCGACCGGGCGGTCGACCCGTACGCCGTCGAAGGTCCGGAAGCAGTGCCCGGCGGTGACCACCCACTGCGGATCGATGAGGGCTCCGGAGCAGGCGCTGTTGCGGCGGCCGCCGTCGGCCGTCGGGATCCCGGTCATCGTCAACTTCACCGAGAACTGGTACCTGCCGTCGGGGACGACCTTGCCGTTGGCGACGGCGCTGGCCGGCCCGGCGGCGGCCAGGCCGAGGCCGGCCGTCACGGCCAGCGTGAGCGCCGCCGTGGCCAGGCGGGAGGCGAGGGTACGGGACACAGCGGTTCCTTGTCGGATGGCCGCACCGGACGACCGGGTCGAAGGCTGGGCGGTACCGGTGCCGGCGGGCAGCGGACGTTGGACGTCTCGACGCTAGGTCGGCCCGCTGGCCATCGGACATGGACATTTCCCTACATCTACCCGCCCGGCCCGGGTGGCGGTACCGGCTCACCGGCAGCCCGTCACCGCACGGAACATCAGCTGCACGCGCGGTAGACGTAGTCGGCCCGGTTGCGGTGCGGTGAGACGTCGGGCATGGTCCGGCGGGCCGTGTCGACCACGAAGAGTTTAGTGTCGGTCGGGCCGGTCTCGTCGAGGAACGTGGTGCTGCCGTAGTTGAGGTTGTAGTGCACGGACTCGGTCCGGTTGCGCCACCCCCAGTGGCCGAGGTCCTGCCATCCGCAGTCGCTGAGCCGGCCCCGTGGATAGGTGTAGTTGGTGCCGTCGTAGAAGCAGAACCAGCCACCCGGGCAGTCCGGCCCGGCGAGCGGCGCGATTCCGGCGGGGCGGGCAACGCTGACGATGAACACCCCGCCGGAGTAGGCGATGTCGGTCTGGCTGATCTGGCTGCCGCCGGGGTGGGTAGCAAGATAGGCGTCCACCCGGGACTGGACGGCGGTGGGGCCGGCCGCGGCGACGCCGGGCTGCAGGCCGGTGGCCAGTACGGCGACGGCCAGTACGGCGGGCGCCAACCGCCGACTCAGGTGCGGGGTCCGGCGACGGATCCGGGTGGGTGGCGTCATGGCGGGCTCCAGTTGCTCCAGGTGGCGTCCAGTAGTGGATTGGGTGTACCGGCAGTGCCGGTGTCACCCTCAGTACTCAGTCAGGAACTTTGCGACACGACACCGCCGACGATAGCCAATCAACCAACGAGATCGCCATATCCGCGTCAGTGAATAAACGAACAGCAATCACATTTTTGGGCCCAGAGTGAGCTGCAACTTTCGGCCAGCAACCACCACCACGCAAAGCGCGACTTTCTCATGTTCCACATCCTGGAATAATCGACCATGATCGACAAAAATCTTCGGGCACGATCTGGCACGCTGACGCCTCTTACAGGGCGGATGCCGGCACCGGCACCCCCTATTGCCACGGCGCCACCGGAACGAGCACCGAGGAGCATTGTGGATGCAGAGGATGCGGCAGAACTCGATGCATGGCTCGGGGAACAGGTGAGTCAGCATCATGCGCTGCTGTGGACGGTATTGTTTCAGCGCCTCGATGACACCAGAGTCGCCGAAGCACTTCTGCAGGAGACATTCGTCCGGGCCTGGCTGCACCGTCGGGACGGTCACCGGATCCGGCATCCGCGGGCGTGGCTCTACCGGCTGGCCCGACGACTGGCCGAGGAACGTCTCGACAAGGACCCTCGCAGCCAGCAGGCCCGGCGTACCACCGCACTGACCCTGGTGGTCAGCAACGACGGCGAACCCGGCGCCAGCGTCCTGCGTCAGGACGTGGCCCGGTTCGGCCGACGGCTCAGCGTCAAGGACCGGGAGTGCCTGCTGCTGACCAGCTACGGCGTCAGCACGGCCGACATCGCCGCCATGTTGCGGATGACCCCGGCAGCGGTACGGCGGTCGCTACACCGGACCCGCCGCGCGTTGCACAAGCTACGGGACAAGGTGCAGGGCCGGCGTACCCGGCGCATCCCGGCCAGACATGGGAAGGACTGACCATGGATCAGGAGCCGGTCGAGGACGAGTTCCGCCGCGACGAGCTGGTGCAGCTGGCTGTCCGGGCCCTGCTGCCCAGGCAGGGACGGATTCCGCCGCCACCCGAGATCGACGTCACGGACCTGATAGCCGTTGCGCACCAGCGCCAGTCGTCGCAGGAATCGACCCGCTGGCGGTGGCGGTCCAGGCGGTGGTGGCCGCAGCTGTGGCGGTCCAGGCGGTGGCGGCCCAGGCTGTGGCGGGTCGCGGTCCCTGCGGTCGTTCTGGTCGTGCTGCCAATCGTCGGGGTCGAAGTGGTCCGCTCGTACAGCGAGCCCGGGCCGGCCGGACCGGACGCCACCGACCCGGTCCTCGCCGACCCGCAACAGCCCCTGCCGCTGACCGCAGGCGCGGGCACCGCCCCGGCCCGCCACCAGTTGGCGGCGATCGCCCGGCACGTCCACTCACTCGACCAACCAGCAGTCGACCAACCAGCACTGGATCAACCGGTGCCGGACCAGCCGGCCACCGCCGACCGCTACACCTACGTCCACCTGCGGGCCTGGTGGCGCGACGATCCCGCCACCGGGCAGGACGGCGGAGCGTACGACCGGCGACTGTGGTGGGCCGCCGACCGGTCCGGGCAGGAGACCCGGATCGACCCGGCGAACCCGGACCGGCCCGCCGAAGTGGTCGAGTACCCGCCCGGCGCGCTCGGTGTCGCCGTACCCGATCCCGCCGCCGACCGGACGGTGCTGGCCGGCCAGCTCGCCGAGGAACAGCCGATGCACGAAGGCCCGCAGGCCGCGCTGCGGGCAGTCGTCGGCCTCTACCGGTTTCACGACCTGTCCCCGGACCAGCGGGCCGCCGCCCTGGCCGTCCTCGCCGACGCGGAGCTGGTCACCCACGGTCCGGTGCTGGACCGGGCCGGCCGGTCCGGCGTCGCGGTCAGCGCGACCGGTGACATGGACGGCCGCCCGGTGCGGGACACCGCCGTGATCGACACCGCCACCGGCCGGCTACTCAGCTACGAGCGGGTGGCCCTACCCGCCGACGACCGCGCGGCGGCCGGCACCGTCACCTACTACCTGGTGTTCCTGCGCTCCGGCCGGGTCGGTCGACTCGGCGCCGAACCGACCGACTGACCCGTCACCGGATATCCGACCCGAACGGCCGGCATGAGCCTCCGGCGGGCGGGTACCCGGTGACGATGCCCGACATTGCCAGCTACGGGCTCCTGAGTGACTGCCAGGGAGCGGCGTTACTGTCCGCGGACGGCTCCGTCGACTGGTGGTGCCCGGCCCGGTTCGACGCGCCGAGCGTCTTCGCCCGGCTGCTCGACCCCGACGCCGGACACTGGTCCATCTCCCCGGTCGACGGGCACCGCACCGCCCGCCGCTACCTGGCGGACACCATGGTGCTGCAGACCGACTTCCGGACCGCCGACGGCGAGCTGCGGCTCACCGACGCGCTCGCGCTCGGCCCCGGCGAACGCGGTCACCGCATCGGCGACGCCTCGCCGCACGTACTGCTGCGCCGGGTCGAGGTCCTGACCGGCACCGTGCAGGTCGACGTCGACCTGGTGGTGCGGCCCGAGTACGGCCGGGTCGTTCCGGTGGTGACCGGCGACGACGGGCGGATCGAGCTGGTCGGCGGCAGTGACCGGCTGATCCTGACCGGCGACCCGCTGCCGGCCGAACTGTCCGTCGGGGTGGACCGGATCACCGGCCGGCTCACCCTCACCGCCGGACAGACCGTACGGTTCGCGCTGCGGCACCTGCGCGCCGACGACACCGCGCCGCCGGCCGACGACCAGCGGTACACCGTGGACGACACCGTCGCCGGCTGGCGGTCCTGGGCCGACGAGCACCACAGCTACCAGGGGCTCTACCAGGAACAGGTACGGCGCAGCGCGCTGGTGCTACAGGCGCTGACCTACCAGCCGACCGGTGCGGTGGTGGCCGCGCCGACCAGCTCGCTGCCCGAGGAGGTCGGCGGCGGCGCGAACTGGGACTACCGGTACGCCTGGCTGCGCGACGGGGCGTTCACCATGCAGGCGCTGTGGGTGGCCGCCTGCCCCGACGAAGCGCACCGGTTCTTCGACTGGATCGCCGACTCGGTCGGTGAGCTGCCCACCGACCAGCCGGTGCCGATCATGTTCGGGGTCGGCGGCGAGCGGGATCTGACCGAGCACGATCTGGAGCACCTGCGCGGCTACCGGGGTTCGACGCCGGTACGGGTCGGCAACGACGCCTGGCGACAGCGGCAGCTCGACGTACTCGGCGAGGTGATGCACGGTGCCTGGATCCTGCGCGACCGGCTCGGCGACCTGGCGACGGGCACCGTACATCTGCTCCGGGGCCTTGCCGACCGGGCCTGCCGCACCTGGTCCCAGCCGGACTCCGGGATCTGGGAGGGTCGGGAGGGCGAACGCCACTACCTCACCTCGAAGCTGATGTGCTGGGTGGCGCTGGACCGGGCCATCGGGCTGGCACCGGCGCTGCACGCCGAGCGCGACGTCGACCGTTGGCACCGGACCCGGGAACAGATCCGCGCGGCGATCCTCGACGAAGGCTGGAGCGCCCGGCGCCAGGCGTTCACCGGCGCGTTCGGCTCCGACCACCTCGACGCCGGCGTCCTGATCATGCCGATCATGGGTTTCCTGCCCGGCACCGACCCCAGGGTGGTCGCCACGATCGACGCCATCGAGACGGACCTGACCCACGACGGCCTGGTCCAGCGGTGGACCGGCGGCGAGGACGAAGGAGCCTTCCTGATCTGCTCCTACTGGCTGGCCGAGGCCCTCGCGTTGGCCGGCCGGCGCGACCGGGCCCGCCAGGTCTTCGACGCGGCCACCGGATGCGCGAACGATCTCGGTCTGCTCGCCGAGGAGGTGGACCGCCGCGACGGCACCCTGATCGGCAACTTTCCGCAGGGGCTGTCACACATCGGCCTTATCAACGCGGCGTGGACGCTGTCCCGGACCGGGGAGGCGTCGCAACCCCCGGGCCCACCCGTCGGGTGACCGGGCGTCTGGCGTCCGTCGGCGGCAACGCGGCCACCGCCGTCAGGTCCAGGCCGGCGAGGTTCGCCCGGTACCGTCGATCGTCGAGAATCCGCCACACCGCAGCGGCGATCCGGTCGGCGCAGCCGACATCCAACAACCGGTACGCGGCGTCCCGCCCGGTGCGGGCACCCGCGTCGAGGCTGATCCCGATGCCGAGCCGGGCCGCCTGCCGGGCGACCAGCGGCTGATCGCCGAAGAACGGCACGACGACCATCGGCACCCTGGTGAGGATCGCCTCGTGGAAGCTGTTGCTGCCCCCGTGGGTGACGAACACGTCGGCCCGGCTGAGCACCCGCTGCTGGTCGACGGCGTGCCGGATCACCCAGTTCGCCGGGTAGCGGTCCAGAATACGGCGGCCCCGGGTCGGGAACACCACCGTCACCTCCGGCGAGGACCAGTGCCGGGCCAGACCCGCGACGCACCGACGCAGCGCGCCGACCAGTTCCGGCTCGGCGTACCAGAGGTTGTCCAGCACCTCGGTGCCGAAGGACAGGTAGACGACCGACCGGGCCGGTCCGGTGCCCCGGCGCTGCCGGCCTGTGCCCCGGCCGTCCTGGCTGTCCGGCCGGTTCCGGGACGGCCAGCCGTCGGAGAGGTAGCCGGCGAAGCGGTAGCCGACCGCCGCGCGGTTGTCCCGGAAGTCGGGCGGCGTGACCGCACGGTACGACCAGAGGATGTTCTGCTCGGCCGGCAGATGCAGACAGTTCGAGACGAGTTCCACCGTGGCCGGGTCGAGCGTGACGCCGTACCGCCGGTCCAGAGCGTCCAGTGCCGCCGTGTTCGGCGGTGCCGTCAGACAGTGCCGGAGGTATCCGGCGTCCGTCATCGGCCCGACCAGTCCCGGCACCGAGCACCACGCCGGCACGCCCAGCCAACGGGCGACCAGTGCGCCCTCGATCGCGCAGAAGTCGTACAGCACCAGGTCGGGACGGTAGGCGCGGGCCACCGCCAGGCATTCGCCGAACAACCGGTACGCCCGGTCGAACACCCGGTCCGCCGGGGTGTTGCGGAACTCGCGGCAACCCGGCAGAGCGACGGTCGACCCGGCCAGGTCACCCAGCCGGGGCACGGTGGTCTGCCGGTCGACGAGCACCAGGCGGAAGCTGTCCTCGGCCCGGTGCCGGCGGATCAGCCGTTTGAGAATGTTGAGGTGTCCCTCGTTGGGGATGCTGAATACGAGCACCCGTCGTCGCGGCATCCCGCACCTTTCCCGCCGGCCGGCCCGATAAACCACCCCGGATACCGGGCCGAACCGCCTACCAGACGGCGCGCACCCCGTTACCGTCGGCCGGTGACCACCCAGCAGCCGACCGTCACCCGATCACGGCCATCGCAGCAGCAGGCGGACGACCTGTTGGGCCGGATGACCCTGGCGGAAAAAGCCGGCCTGCTGTTCCACCCGATGATCGGCATCGGTCCGGGCGGCACCCTCGCGCCGGCCGACCCGGACGCCGGCCTGCTCGCCGCCGAGGACCTCGTGCTGCACCACCGGATCAGCCACGTCAACCTGGTCGGCACTGCGGCACCGGCTGACCTTGCCCGCTGGCACAACCAGCTGCAGGACCTGGCCGCGTCGACCCGGCTCGGCGTACCGGTGACGGTCTCCACCGATCCCCGGCACGCCCGGTCCGCCAACCCCAACACGGCGGCGCTGGCCGGAGCCTTCTCCACCTGGCCGGAACCGCTGGGGCTGGCCGCCACCGGCGACCCGGAGCTGGTGCGAAGGCACGCCGACACCGTACGGCGGGAGTACCTGGCGGTCGGCATCCGGGCCGCGCTGCACCCGCAGGCGGACGTCGCCACGGACCCGCGCTGGCCACGGGTGCTGGGCACCTTCGGCGAGGACCCGGAGCTGGTCAGCCGGCTGACGGTGGCGTACCTGTCCGGGTTGCAGGGTCCGACGCTCGGACCGGACAGCGTCGCCGCGCTGGTCAAGCACTTCCCCGGCGGCGGCCCGGTGCGCACCGGCGAGGACCCCCATTTCCGGTACGGCGCCGAGCAGGCCTACCCGGGTGGCCGCCTCGCCGCCCACCTGGCGCCGTTCGTGGCGGCCGTCCGGGCCGGCGCCGCGCAGGTGATGCTCGGCTACGGGCTGCCGGTCGGCACCGAGCTGCCGCCGGTGGCGTTCGCCTTCAACCACGAGGTGGTGACCGGGCTGCTCCGCCAGCAGTTGGGTTTCACCGGGGTGATCTGCGCCGACTGGGGGGTGCTGACCGACGCCTGCTTCCGGGGCGAGGACCGGCCGGCCCGGGCCTGGGGCGTCGAACACCTCGAACCGGCGCAGCGGCTGCGTGCCGCGCTGCACGCCGGGGTGGACCAGTTCGGCGGCGAGGCCCGCCCGGACCTGGTGGTCGACCTGGTCCGCAGCGGCCAGGTCACCGAGGACCGGATCGACGAGTCGGCCCGTCGCGTCCTGCACGACAAGCTGCGGCTCGGCCTGTTCGAGCACCGCTACGTCGACCCGGAGCACGCCGCGCAGGTGGTCGGTGGCCCGCCGGCCCGTGCCGCCGGGCTGGCCGCCCAACGGGCCTGCGTGACGCTGCTGCGTCAGGCTCCGCCGGACAGCCCGGCCCGGCTGCCACTCGCCCCCGGCCTGCGGGTGTACGCCGAGGGCCCGCTGCGTGCCGCGCTGCGGGGCAGGTGGACGGTGGTGTCGGAGCCGGGTCAGGCGGACGTGGCGGTGCTGCGGCTGGCCGCACCGTACGAGCGGCGGCCCGGACCGGTGGAGGCGTACTTCCACGCCGGACCGTTGGAGTTCCCGGCGGGTGCGCTGGACCGGGTGCTGGCGGTCGCGGCAGCGGTGCCGACCGTCGTGGACGTCTACCTGGACCGGCCGGCGGTGCTCACCCCGCTCGCCGACCGGGTCGGCACGCTGCTGGTCAGCTTCGGCGTCGAGGACACCGCGCTGGTCGACGTACTCGCCGGGGAGCCGGCACCGACCGGCCGGCTACCCGTCGATCTGCCGGCCAGTCAACGGGCCGTGCTCGCCGGGCAGCCGGACGCCCCGTTCGACGACCCGGACCCGTTGTTCCGGTACGGCCACGGGCTAACGTTCTGACCGGGAAGTTCAGGGGTGGCCGGGCGGATCCGGGTGGCCGGGCAGGTCAGTCGCGGGCCCGGAGGCGGTGCAGCACGGCGGCGGCGACCAGGCCGTACGCCAGGTGCGGCACGATGTCCGACGCCCAGTCGGCAGCGCTCCACTGCCGCGGGTCGGTGACCTTGAGCAGGGTCATCGGCGCGTCCGAGCCGGCCATCGCCAGCATGGCGAGCAGCCCGGTTGCCGCCCAGACCGGTGCCCGGCGGGGGCCGGCCACGGCGTACAGCGCGCCGGCGCCGAGGCCGGTCGCGTAGCCGAGCAGCGGCCCGAGCCCGTCCCGGCGGTTGCTGGCGGTCTCGTCGTCGCCGAGGTCGACGTGCAGTGTCTCGGCGAGCCGACCGACGCTGCGCTGCGGGGTGCTGCTCGCCGGCCGGGCCCGGCCGGCCATGTCGAGGTAGGTGACCATGTTGAGGGCGCTGGTGCCGGCGGCACCGGCCAGCAGCCCACTCCAGATTCGCCGCATGGTCTGCCGCGTACCCGGTGCTCGGACGAGCTAACTCGGTGCCCATGTCCGCAGGCGGTCGCCCGTGCCACTGTGGTAACAACAGGAACCCTGTGCACCACGCGTCCACCTGCGACAGGACAGGCTAAGCTTCGTTGCCGTGCCAGGACGCCCGCCGTACGGTGGCGGAGGCAGGTGATCTGAATGAAAGCCGAAGGTACGGGAGCCGGCCGGCCCAGCGCGATTCACGTGGGTGAACCGCACGGCAACGGGATCTCCACCCGGTTGAACTGGTTACGGGCCGGGGTGCTCGGTGCCAACGACGGCATCGTGTCGACGGCCGGTCTCGTCGTGGGGGTGGCCGGCGCGACCATCGCCACCGGCCCCGTCCTGACAGCGGGCGTCGCGGGGGTGGCGGCGGGCGCCGTCTCCATGGCCCTGGGTGAGTACGTGTCGGTGAGCAGCCAGCGTGACAGCGAACGGGCGCTGCTGGCGAAGGAGCGCACCGAGCTCGAACGGTTCCCCGAGCAGGAGTTGGACGAGCTGACCGCGCTCTACGTCGCGAAGGGTCTGACCGTCGGAACCGCCCGGATGGTAGCGGAGGAACTGACGGCGAAGGACGCCTTCGCCGCGCACGCTGACGTCGAGTTGCGGATCGACCCGGATTCGCTGGCCAACCCCTGGCACGCAGCCGCCGCCTCGGCGGTCGCTTTCACCCTCGGGTCACTGCTGCCGCTGATCGCGATCCTGCTGCCACCACCCGACGCGCGGGTGGCCGTGACGTTCGCCGTCGTGCTGCTCACACTCGCGGTGACGGGTGCGGTGAGCGCGAGACTGGGCTCTGCCAACGCGGGGCGGGCGGTGGTCAGACTCGTTGCCGGTGGTGCCCTGGCCATGGCCGTCACCTTCGCCATCGGGCAGTTCGTCGGCGCGACGGTGCTCTGAGCCGACCTTCGACCACGCCGCCGACGAACTATTGCTGCGATCAACTTTTCCTCGGGTGGTCTGTGGTGCGGGTGTGGGTGCCGTCGGGGTGGAGTCGGACGGCGACGGGCTGGCCGGGCCGGGTGGCGGCGTGGCGGCGTATCTGCGTGATGCAGGTTGTGGTGTCGGTGGGGGTGCCGGCCGCTGCGGTCTGTTGCGGCACGGGGATCGGCGTGGTCGGGTCGGTGGGGATGGTGGCGCGCAGTGCGCCGTGCAGGTAGCGGTAGCACAGCGCGACGGCTTCGGGCAGGGCGGCGCTGGTGGGCACGGGGTCGACGGCCAAGCGTGTGGCCGGGTCGACGACCCGGACCGACCAGCTGTGGCCCTGGGACAGTTCGGGTCGGCCGATGGTGTTGCGGTGGTCGACGGTGGTGATGTCCAGGGCGAGGCCGAGGCCGCGAACCAGGGCGGCGAGTTCGTCGAGGGTGGGGCCGGGCCAACCGGTGGCCAGGACCATGATCCGGGCGCCGTCGTAGGTGGCGCCGACTTCACCGAGGTACGCGCCGAGCGGGTCGCCGCCGCCGTGGGGGACCTGGCTGACACCGTTGCGCAGGTGCTGGTCGATGACGTGTTCGCCGTCGATGTCGGTCAGGTCGGTCGGCTGAACGCCGAAGCCGGCGGCGAGCGCCCCGATCTGGTAGTGCTCGTCGAGCTGCCACACGGTGGAGCCGGACAGCCGGTCGGCGGGCACCAGCGTGGGCGGTTGCGGGCCGACGGCGGCTTCCGGGTCGCCGGTCGGTTCGCTGTCGGGTCGCCAGTTGCGGTGCACGGTCCGGCCACGCAGGTCGGTGACGGTGAGCACCGCGCCGCGCCGCACCTGGCGGGTGCCGTAGCAGTCCAGGCAGTACGGCGGGTCGGGCCGGTCGGCGCACCGGCCGCAGGGGTGGGCGGGGATCGCCTCGCCCCAGTGTTTCGGTGCCGGCGGTTCCCAGCCGCGCACGAATCTGCCGGCGGTGTCGGCGGGTCGCAGGCTGGTGTGCCACCAGTGCCGGTTACGCCAGATGGCCTGCGCCCCGCCGTGCTGCTCGGCATCACTGATCATGCGGCGTTCGACCTGGTCGAGGTCGTGGCCGCCGGGGTGACCGTCCAACCCGACCGGCACCGCACGCCCGGTGAGGGCAGCCTCGGTGAGGTAGTGGGCGGGCAGCAGCGGGTTCGCGACGGTCAAGCCGGTCACCGCCCGTTCGGCGGGGATGGTGGCGAGCGCGGTCGGCAGGTCCGCGATCCACCGGTGCTGGTAGTCGGGCACCGCACCGCCGGCATGCTCGAACCGGACGTCCCAGCTCAGCCCACGCCCGATGGAGCTGGGCCGGACTTCGAGGACCAGGTCGACGTGCAACTGGTCGGCGAGCGCACACAACCGGCCGAGCAGCCGGGCCGGGTCGCCCGGTGGCGGCGGCTCGACGCTGCGGCCGATCAGCACCAGCCACGGCGACACCAGCCGGTTGGTGAGCGCCGCAGCCTCCCACCGCAGCCGGTCGGACTGCGGAACGGTGGGCTGCCACTGCCGGGGCAGCGTCAACCCGGACGACGGCAGCCGGCCCGGTTCGTCGGGGAAGTCCGGGTCACGCAACGTCGCGGCGGCCACCCCGGCACGGGCGGCGAGGTCGGCGACGATCGGCGCGTACGGCAACCACCACGTCCCACCCGGAGTCGGCAACGGGGTAAACGAGCCCGGGACGAGACTGGTCGAGGCCACCTGCCCGGTGTCGAGGTTCGCGACGGTGAACACGCGTTGCGCCCGCCGCCGGTCCGCGCCGACGCCGACGATGTGCAGCGAGCCGGGCGGCACCTTGTTGACGCCGTTCACGCCGCCACCCCCGCCCCGAACCGGTGCGACCGCTCGAACTGCTCCGACTGCCAGTCCCGCAACGCCTGCTTGAGCCGGGCGTTCTCCTCCCGGGTGGAGCCAAGTTCGGCGCGCAGCGCGGTCAACTCGTCGGCGACCAGGTGCAGAAACGCCCGCACCTCGACCGGGTCGCAACCACGCCGGACACGGTCGCCGAACGCGCGGTCGCGGACCAGGCCGGGGCTGATCGACGGCCGCACCGCCCGCCCGTACAAGTGACCGGCAGCGTTCGGGGCGGACCGCACCGACGGACGCGGCCCGGCCGCGACGTCGGTCGGCCGCCGATTGTGGCGGGCGATCTCGGCGAGCAACCGCCGGTTACGCCGACTCCGCACCGGAACCCGGCGGAACAGGTCAAAGAACCTACGCACAGCAGGAACCACCTTTCACACAGTCGAAAACCTTCAAGGGGTACGGATGGAGAGCACACGGTTCGCGTCGCAGTGGTGCCGCCGCGCTGGTCAGCGGTGCCGGCGCGGGCGGGGCGCCCAGCGGAGACCGTCACGCTGGACGAAGATTTCCCGCCGTTCACGGGCCTCGCCGTCGGCTGCCAACACGTAGCCGGTGAGCCAGACCCAGCCGTCGTACGTCAGCTTTTTGTCTACTGTCGTCACCCGGAACCGGAAACCCCGCCCGGCCGCGAACTGCACACTCGCCCGACCATCGATGATCAACTCGTCACCGGGGCGGGGATCGGCCGGGGACCGGTCGTCCGGCACGCTACCGATCAGCCGCCGGCACCGTCGTCCGACCGCAGTCGGGACACCACCGCGACTTGACCTTGAAACTGAACAACCCCACGAAGAACCCGAGCAGGATTCCGGAAACCAGGGCACCAAGCGCCACCATGATCAACCCTTCCCATTGGCTGGGGCGGCCAATTGGCCGCCGCCGTGTTTAGCACCAACTCACCTGGCACCAAGCCAGATCTTCCGCGCCTTCTGGTTGACCATCAGATGTCCATAGAGCAACGATCCCACTCGATCTTGATAGGCGGCAGGTGTCACGGCGGTGACAGGGCAGAGTCCCCTGCCATATCACCCCTGGGTGGTGGATACTCGAAGCCATGAGGGATGAGCTTGAGGAAGACTCCCGGCCGGCGTGGGCGCAACGGCTTCGCTCGGAGCGAACTGCCCGGGGGTGGTCCCAGAGTGACGCGGTACGGGCGCTCAGGGCGCACGCATCCGAACCACTGCCCTCCGACATCGCCCTGTTGCGCAACTGGAAGCGGTGGGAAGCTGGTAGCTCCGAGCCCGACGTCTTTTACAAGACGCTGATTGCCAAGACCTACGGTACCGTCACGGCAGCGTTCTTCCCTCGCCAGGGTGGGGCAAATATCGAAGCGGACCTGCTGGCAGACAGTGGCCTGGAAACCCTGGAGATTCTCTCTCGCATTCGCGCCTCGGATGTCTCGGCAGCTATGCTTGACGCACTTCGCATTGCGGCCGATCGACTCTGCTGTGAGTACCCCTACGCTCCCCCGTATCAGCTCTATGTCGAGGGAAAGGCGTGGCTTCGACGCCTCATGAGTCTCATGGATCGCCGTTTAACGCTCGCGCAGCACAAAGAGGTTCTATCGCTTGCTGGTCTGGTTGCCTTGCTCGTCGGGTGTGTCGAATACGACCTAGGGCTACGGCGGGAAGCGGAAAGCACCCGTAAGGCGGCGCTGGCCCTCGGCGAGGAGGCGGGCGACGCTGCAGTTGTCGGGTGGGCGCACGAGATGCGCGCATGGTACGCGCTAACACAGGGTGACTACCGGGGAACGATAGCCGCCGCTGATATAGGGGTGACAAAGGTCCCCGGTCAAAGCGTTGCTGTGCAACTAGCAGCGCAGCAGGCCAAGGCATGGGCACGTATCGGAGACCGCAGAAAAGTAGAGACGGCACTTGATCGGGGCCGGTCACTCCTAGAGTCACTGCCCTACCCAGAGGATACCGACCACCATTTTGTGGTTGACCCGTCGAAGTTCGACTTTTACGCGATGGACTGCTACCGGTTGGCCAGAGAAGATCAGCTCGCCGAGATTTACGCTCATGAAGTCATACGGTCTTCCACCGACCCAGACGGCACCGAACGGAAGCCCATGAGGAACGCCGAGGCTCGTTTGACGCTAGGCGTGGTAGCGGCGCGGAGAGGGGAAATTCAGGAGGCAGTGGCCTACGGCCGACAAGCGCTGTCGGGCGACCGCAGGTCCCTACCGTCACTCCTCATGTGCTCCCGAGAGCTAGGGCAACTGTTGCAGGAGCAGTACCCGAAGCACCCTGAGGCGCTAGCCTTCCTGGACGAGCTACGAGTACTCAGCAGCCCAGCAGGCCCCCGGTAGCCCAGGAATCCATCCACGGGTGTTGCAGTCAGGGCAACAGATCCGGTTTCGCCCATCTCCGAACACAGCCTCGCCGGATCCTGCGCACAGCTGGCAGGTCGAAGCGGAGGGCGGCCGGTCCGGCATGAGATGTCTCAATTCCGGGTAGCGGCGCGCCACCTGAACATGGGCGAACTCGTACTCGTTGGCATCGGCGGGGCGCAACCTACCGTCGTCTTCGTCGATGAACACCTCGCCCGACTCTGACATGAGAAAGGAGATCCCCAGGGTGCCGTAGACACCGAGCAGTCCGAACTCCCGCGCCATCGCGGCAGCGGGATGGGCGGACGAAGCTTGGTCCTCGACGAGCCTCGCAAAGTCCCCAGAGACTTCCACGAGGCGAACATACTCTCAGACCCCACTCACCGGTCCCCATCGCATCCTGGCCGGTCGGCGTCCGAGGTCTCGTCAGCCTGGCCTGATCTGTTCATCGAGGACCCTGATGGAGGCGACGACCAGGGGCGGTCGCTGCAAGAACGACGCGAACGCATGGGCACGCCAGGCCGCCTGTGACTGGACGGTGTACGTCGAAGCCCGCAACATCCGCTACTCACGATGAGTAACGGTGGAGGTGACCCGGCTCCTGGATTGCGGCATGAGTGACGATGTGCGGCAAGTGGACTATTCGATCGCCGCATTCAAGACCCAGGAGGTGGGTCGAGGACGGCCGGGGAGGTCAGTGCGCCCGGTGGACCACAGGAGCACCTGGACCGGATCGCCGGCTGGGGCGTGAGGAAAGATCCGGGTCAGCACGGAGCTGCAGAGTGATCTCGGCGGATGCCAGTGGATGCCGAGCCCTTCGGCGATGTCGTAGGTGTGCACCAGCGTCTCGTTCACGCCCAGTGCCGCGAAGCCGCTTGCGTCGGTCGGTCCCCAGTGCCAGCCCCGTACCGACGGGTCGGATGCGGCCAGCATGGCGCACAACAATCGTCCTGCGCCGGTGACTGTTCGCAGCACATCGCGGGGAGACGCGTCGTCGCGTACCACCAGGTCGAACGGGAGGTACGCGGAGTCGGGCCGGGCGGCGAGTTGCCGGCGTACGCGAGAAGGTCATGCGCGACATGGGCATACGGCTCTATCGGAACCTGACTGCGGGCTGGTGACTCTGGGTGATCGGTGTGTTGATCGGCACGTGCGGACGCCGGGCCGCTGCTGCCGTTGCGTCGAGTGGAGGGCTCAGGCACGTAATTCGCGCGAATAACGTTCCTGAGCCCTCCACTCGATGGCATACCGAGACTTGACGGACAGAGGTTCCGCACATCGGCATGAGGGGAAGCCGAGGCAACAGTTGGCTCGGCAACACCCGTCACGCAACGCCACCGACCTGCACCTCCGGCAGGTGGGCGGCCAGACTCCGGACCTGGCCCGAACCCGGCTGGTGCGCTTGCCCGTACCCACCTCGGCGAACCGGTCTATCGACAACCGGCAACCTGGTCTTTGTCGGGCCTCGTAGCGCGTATCGCGATCCACAGAACAGGCCAGATAGCCAGTAGGCAGATAGCGAAGTTGCGGCGAGACCAAGAGTTGAGGGACCTCATCCGGGCGGTTGCCTCCTTCGTAACTGATACGAGGAAGCGCTACCAGGAAGGCGAGCAGACCGCCGCTCAGTACATGTAGTCGCCGCACTCGCTTGCTGATGATCCACAGCGGCTGGTCGACCTGACACGCTGGGGATGTGTCAGACCAGGCGCATCCGATCGCCCGGCTCAGCTGAGGCACCCGGCTCAGCTGAGGCGGGCGGCGAGGGTGTCGAGGTCGTCGACGAACCAGACCTGGTTGCCCCGGTTCGACTCGACGACCAGGTCACGCAGTGCCGTACTGCCGGCGGTGTGGCCGGTGATGTCGCCGACCACGACCAGCCGTAGCCGGTAGTTGACGAACTTCTGCATGATGCCGCCGGCCAGCCCGCTGCGCAGCGCGAAGAAGCGTTCGTCCAGCCGTGCGACCGGGACCGCCACGATCTCGGCACCGGCGAACGTCTGGCCGATCACGTCCAGCGCATCCTGCTCGCTGGCGATTGTCGGCCCGTCGGCGGCGCAGACCAGCACCGGCACGCCGGCCAGTTCGACGATCTCGTCAGCCATCGTCTCCCGCCCTCTCCCCGCTGTCCGTTCGGAACATTCCGCTGCCCGCCCGCGTCACCGCGTCGATCGTGGACAGGATCTCCGCGACCGCGTCCGGGCCACCGAAGACGACGATCTTCAGCCGGTCTCGCGCCGGGTCGTACCCGGTCTGCAGCCGCAGCGGAGGCGTGGCCGACGCCCGGCTGCCGCCCTGCGCCCCGGCGACCAGCAGGGTGCTCAACCGGTCGGCGTCGGTGGACGTCAACCCGTCGACGTCGACCACCGCGGAGACCTCGACCACCGGGTCGGCCGGCTCGGCGGAGCCTGCGGACCCGGCCGGACGGCCGGTGAACGCGTCAAGGTCGGCCGGTGCGATCCGGTACTGCTTGCCGATCCGTACGGCCGGCAGCCGTCCGTCCCGGATGTAACTACGCACCGTACGCACGTGCAGGTCAAGCTGCTCTGCGACTTCTTCCACCGAGAGCCACGACTTCGCCATTCTTCCCCATCAGCATCTATTCGATGTACGGCAGGGAAGTTTAGCGTATCAGCTGGTCGCCGACCACGATCCGGGCCGGTCACCGCCCGCCACCCCGGTTTGTCGCACCGGGGCGATACAACTTTTCGGGTACGGATCACCGGTCCGCAGCCCGCCGTCTGAGATGACGGCTGACGACGGCTGCGGTCGACACTCCTGGAGGGCAACCCAGTGGACGCGGACGACGCCGCCTGGCAGCGGCGAAGCATGGTACGGGTGGTGCCCACCGCACGACCCCGCAAGCTGGCGAAGGTCCCCTTCGTCGAGATGGCGGACGGACGCCTGCAGGGCGTCGTCTCCAGCGGCTCCGACATCGGGCGGGTGTACGTGTCGTCGGTCGCCGCCGGCAGCTACGAGGTCAGCTGCAGCACCAACAACAACCGGCCGTGCGGCGGGCTGCGCGGCGGCGACTACGCGTGCAACCACCTGACCGCGCTCGCCGACGAGGCCGTCGTGCAGTACGGCGGCGACCGCGTTGCCCGCTTCCTGCGGCTGGAGACCAACGACGAGGTGACCAGCGGAAACGAGATCTTCTGGGCGATCGGCCGGACCACCCTCGCCGGCGCGTCGCCGGCGGCGGCCGTGTTCAGCCGGTTCCTGCACCACCTGTCCTACCTGGATCTGCCGGGGGCGGTCGAGCCGCTGCCCGAGCTGAGCTGGTTCCCGGCCGGGGCGGGGGCCCGCTGATGCGCGGGGCACAGCTCGACGACCTGCGCGACGGCGTACCGGCCGGGGTCGCTGAAGCGCTCGACGTGGTCGACCGGTTCGACCAGGCGATGACCGGCGGCTTCGGCCGACTCGACCCGCACGGTACGGCGGCCCTGGCCGACCTGGCCGGCGCGGTCTCGGCCACTCCGCTCGGCGCGGCGGCGGCCGAAGCCGTCGACAAGGTGACCGCCGGCTCGGTCGGCGAGGAACAGTTGCTGCTGCTGGCCGCCGCCCGTACGGCCGTGGCGGGCGCGGTGCACGACGCGCTGCGGGACCGGCTCGACGGCACGCTCGGCCGCGACCGGGCGCAGTGGACCGCACCGAACACGGCCGCCGCCCCGGCCGACGGACGGTTGCTGGCGGCCCGTTCCTGGCTGGCCGAGCTGGCGCTGGCCGGCTGGCGCAACGTCGACCACGATCTGGTGTCGGCCAGCCAGCAGGCGCTGACCGCGCTGCTCGCCGACCCGGCCCGACGCCGGATCGCGGTGCTGCTCGACGGGCTCGCCGACGAGCTGCGCTACTCCAGCCCGGTGGCCACCATGGAGCGGATCCCGGCCCGTCGCTGGGCCGACCTGTGGACCCGCGCGATGCTGTTGACCAGCCCGCAGGGCGGGCCGGTGACCCCGGAGACGGTCTCCGGCCGGCTGCTGATCGTCGGTGCCGACGTGCAGGAGCACGCGACCGCCGTACAGCTGCAGGTGCACGCGGTGCTGGAAGCCGGCGGCGGGGGTGGCGACGCCGACCGGTCCCGGCTGGTCCGGGTCAGCGTGTCCGCCGCGAAGGTCGACACGATCGTCGGTCCGGTGGTGTGGCAGCTGCTCGCGGAGCATCCGGTGCTGCTGGCCGCCCTGGCCGGCCGGCTCAGCCTCGACGTCACCGACCTGCCGCTGCTGCCCGGCGGCGACCTGCTCTGGCGCGACGACCAGGCCCGCCCCGGCGAGCCGACCGACCCGTTCGCCGTCGCCCGGGTGCAGCTCGGCGAGGCGGTCGCCCCGGCCGTACCGCCGCTGGACCGGCACCCGGTCGCCATCGCCGAGCCGGTGCTGCTGGAGGGCTACACGGTGGTCACCGACGACGCCGGGCTCGGCTTCGAGGTCGACGGCACCCGGGTCGCTGTCGACGTCGACCGGCTGCCCGGCTGCGGGCCGATCACCGCCGAGCTGCTGGCCAAGTCGTCGGCCTGCATCGGGCTGCTGCGCTGGGACGGTGACGCGGCGGCCGGCCCCGGCTGGTCGGTGCAGCCGATCGGCATGCAGACGACGGTGAAGCGCAAGCAGGTCGACCTGCACACCGGCGACTGGGCGCAGGGGCCGACCGACGCCAAGATCGCCAAGGCGGTGGCCCGCTCCGGCGACAGTATCGCGATGCTCCGGGAGCGGGCGGGACGGTTGCTGCGGAAATGACCGATTCGATGATCAACTATCACGAGAACCGGCGCCAGGTGCTCTACTGGCGGCTGCTGGCCCGGCTGTTCGACGGGCAGGAGCAGGCCGCGCTGGAACGCACCAGCATGGCGGTGGTCGACGAGCTGGGGCTGCCGGCCGCGCTGCTCGACCCGTCGGTCTCCATCGACACCGTCGTGCAGCGTTTCCCCGAGCTGGCCGACGAGCTGCCCGGCCTGCTCGTGCCGCAGGCTGAGGACGAGAGCATCGGCGAGCAGCCGGCTGCGTGCGGCTCGGAGGACGACCAGGCCGCCGGCGAGTCGTCGGTGCAGGTCGGGGCCGACGAGGTACGCCGCGCCGCGCTGGCGTCGAAGCTGCTACTCAACGTCTTCGCCACCGGCAGCGGTGACGTGTCGGCCGGTCAGCTGGCCGGCTGGCAGGCCGACGCCGGCTGGTACCAGCAGGCCTGCGGGGCCACACCGGGGCGCCGCGACGGGGTGCTCGGCACCATCGAAGCCGACCTGGTACGGCGGATGCGGCTGCGCGAAGTGCTGGCCGATCCGGCGCTGGCCAGCCAGCTCACCCCGAGCATGTCGCTGATCGAGCAGCTGCTACGGGACAAGTCGAACCTGTCCGGGGTGGCGCTGGCCAACGCCAAGGCGCTGATCCGGCGGTTCGTCGACGAGGTCGCCGAGGTGCTCAAGACCCAGGTGCAGCAGACCAGCGTCGGCACCATCGACCGGTCGGTCCCGCCGAAGCGGGTGTTCCGCAACCTCGACCTCAACCGCACCATCTGGAAGAACCTGCCGAACTGGAGTCCGGCCGACGAGCGGCTCTACGTCGACCGGCTCTACTACAAGCAGACCGCGAAGCGGACCACCCCGGCCCGCATGATCGTCGTCGTCGACCAGTCCGGCTCGATGGTCGACGCGATGGTCAACTGCACCATCCTGGCCTCGATCTTCGCCGGACTGCCCAAGGTCGACGTGCACCTGGTCGCGTACGACACCCGGGCGCTGGACCTGACGCCGTGGGTGCACGACCCGTTCGAGGTGCTGCTGCGCACCCAGCTGGGCGGCGGCACCGACGGCATGGCCGCGTTGGAGCTGGCCCGGCCGAAGATCGCCGACCCGCGCAACACGGTCCTGGTGTGGATCTCCGACTTCTACGAGTGGAAGTCGCAGGAGGTCTTCGACGGGCTGCAGGCGGTGCACCGCAGCGGAGCCAGGCTGATCCCGGTCGGCTCGGTCTCCAGCGGCGGCCAGCAGAGCGTCAACCCGTGGTTCCGGAAACGGCTCAAGGACCAGGGCACCCCGGTGCTGTCCGGGCACGTCCGCAAACTCGTCGTCGAGCTCAAGAACTTCCTCACCTGACCTGACTCTTCGCCCGCTCACCCTTTCGACTCGCCGTACCGATCCCCCGAGCCTCAATCTAGGAGAAACCGCACCATGACCGCAGAGATGCTGCGCGCCCCCGCCGAGATCAAGTACGCCGAGGAGCTCGACTGGCTCGAATCGATCGACGACAGCCCGAAGCCGTACTCGTGGCGGCTGAGCCCCAAGATGGTGCGTCTGTTCATCCTCGGTTCCGAACGCGCCGACGGCCTCGACCGCGAGGTCCCGCAGAAGTGGTTCGGTGACCGCAGCTTCGTCGAACGCAGCATCGTCACCCTCGCCTCCGACCGGGGGCTGCTGCTGATCGGCGACCCGGGCACGGGCAAGAGCTGGCTGGCCGAACTGCTCGCGGCCGCGATCTGCCGCAACTCGACCCTGGTGGTGCAGGGCACCGCCGGCACCACCGAGGACCACATCAAGTACTCGTGGAACGTGTCGATGGTCATCGCCAAGGGCCAGTCCCGGCAGTCGATGATCCCGTCGCCGATCATGACCGCGATGGAGCAGGGCGTCATCGGCCGGTTCGAGGAGCTGACCCGCTCCACCAGCGACGTGCAGGACGCACTGATCTCGATCCTGTCCGAGAAGTACGTCTCCATCCCGGAGCTGGACTCGGACAACATCGTCTTCGCCCAGCCCGGGTTCTCCATCATCGCCACCGCGAACAGCCGCGACCGGGGCGTCAACGACCTGTCGTCGGCGCTCAAGCGGCGGTTCAACTTCGTCCGGATCCCGGTGATCACCAACCGGCGCAGCGAAGCGGAGATCGTCCGGTTCCGCACCACCGAGCTGCTGCGTCGCCACCAGATCGAGCTGGAGGTGCCACCCACCCTGCTGGACGTGCTGTTGCAGAGCTTCGCCGACCTGCGCAAGGCCGCCGCTTCGGCGACCAGCGACGACGAGAAGCTGGAGTCTGCGCTGTCCACCGCCGAGCAGATCGGTGTGCTGGAGGACGCGATCCTGCACAGTCAGTTCTTCGGTGACCGGACGCTGCGCGCCGAGACCCTGGCCAGCTCGATGGTCGGTTCGCTGGCCCGGCGCAGCCCGGAGGACCTGGCGATCCTGAACAAGTTCTGGCACGGGGTGATCGAGCCGCGCAGCAAGGCCGACGGTGGCGAGTGGCCGGCCTTCCTCGAAGGCGGCCGGCAGAGCATCGCGACCCTGTCATGAGCGAGCCCGTCACGGGTGCGCCGATCACGGGTGCGCCGATCACGGGTGCGCCGTCGGACAGCCGGTTCGGGGCACTGCGGGAGCAGTTGGCGGACGCCGCGACGACGTTCGCCGACTCGCCCGACGCGCTGACCGACATCCTCGCCGGCCTGGTCGACGACGTCGACCACGCGCTCGGCGAGGAGCTGGAGATCTTTCCGGTCTGCCATCACTCCCCGTCGTCGGCGCTGGCGATGGTCCGCCGGCTGCGCGACAAACAGCCCAAGGTGATCTATGTGGAGCTGTGCGAGGACCTGCAGCCGCTGCTGATCGAGCTGCGCAACTGCGAGCTGCCGGTGGCGTTGCAGGCCTTCGCCAGCGACCTGGACGGCTTCCCCGCCGGGGCCGGTCCGTTGAGCGTGATCGCGCCGATCACCGAAGCGTCCGCCGAATACCAGGCGATCGCGTACGCGCTGGAGACACCGGGCGTGGAGCTGCTGCTGGTGGACCGCTCCACCGACCACATCTTCCAGTGGCAGTCCGACGACCGGACGGACCCGGCCGCCCCGGCGGACGGCGACGACGAACCGGCACGGCAGGACCAGCAGCAGGGCCAGAGTCAGCAGCAGGGCCAGGCAACCGGCGAGGACGACGAGAAGGCGCTGCACGGCGACGCCGTCGGTGTCGGCATCGGCGACCTACGCCCCGGGTTCGCCGAGTTGGAGGCGTACCTGCTGCACCACGGCAAGGTGCGGCACTGGTCGGAATGGTGGGACCAGTACGTCGAGCAGCCGCTGATCGGCGCCGACCACGACACGTACCGGCAGGTCATGGTCATGATCGGCAGTCTGTTCCGGCGGCTGCGGCCGAGCGACGCGGCGCGACTCGACCGCGACGAGGACCGGGAACGCTACATGTGGACCCGGATACGCGAACACCTTGCCGCCTACGGTGCCAACCCGGCCGACTGCCTGTACGTCTGCGGCGCGTTCCACGCCGCCAGCCGGGTCGAGCAGTTCGGCGTCCGGTCGACCGCGCCGTTCGAGATCACCGCGCCGACCGGCACCAAGTGGCGGTACGGGCTGATCCCGTCCAGCCACTCGGCGATCGAGGCACAGTTCGGGCTGGCCGGCGGCACGGTGTCGATCGCCGCCAGCACCTGGCAGAAGGCGCTGACCGGCAGCAGGGTCACCCCGTACCGGCTGGCCGGGCAGCAGGGCGGGCGCAAGAGTTCGGCCCGCAAGCCGAAGAAGGCGGCGCGGCCAGCGACCGGCAACGGCGGCGGTACGGCGGGGGCCGCGGTCCCTGGTGACGACCGGCTCAGCGGCTTCCTGGCCGCCCCGAGCCGGCCCGGTGAGCTCGACGAGGCCGAGTTGCGCGGCTGGTCGGTCGACATCGTCCGGCTGGCCCGGCGCAACGGCTACCTGGCCAGCACCGCCGACGCGATCGCCATCTTCGAGACGGCGGTGCTGCTGGCCGGGATGCGCAACCGGCGCCGGCCCACCCCGTACGACTTCGCCGACGCCGCGGTCACCTGCATCGAGAAGGACGTGGTGCCGGGCCGGCGCGACGTCCGCCGGCTCTGCGAGATCATGTTCGGCGGTGACCGGATCGGTCGGGTCGGCTACGACGCGATGCCGCCGCTGGCCCGGGACGTCTACGACCGGCTGGCACCCATCGGGTTGGACCCGAAGCGGCGTACCGTCCAGCGGGCACTGCTGGACCTGCACGGGCAGCCGGAGCTGCGACCCTGCTCCGATCTGCTGTGGATGCTGCGACGGCTGCTGCCACCGGAGGTGGTCCGGCCGATCATGGGCGAGCGGCGGCTCGGCGAAAAGTCGGTCCAGGAGAGCTGGGACGTCGCGATCGGTCGCCACCAGCGGTCGATCATCGAGCTCGGCTACGAGGGCGTGACCATCGAGCAGGTGCTCGAACAGCGGCTGCGCCGCGCGGCCTGGGATCCGCAGGCCACGGCGGCACACGCCCTCGCGGCGGTCGAGGACTCACTGCTGTTCCTGAGCAACCGGCGGCTCACCGACGAGCTCGGTGCCCGGGCCGTGCAGTTACTCGCCGCCGAACGCACCGCCGACGGGGCACCGGAGGTGTTGCAGCGGATCCGGCAGCTGCTGGCGTACTACCGCACCAGCGGTGAGCCGGAGCTGCCGGCCTGGTGCCAGGACTTCGTCAGCACCGGGTACGCCCATTACTGCACCCTGCTGCCGACCGCGTTCGTCGACGACGAGACCGGGCTGCGGCAGGTGGCGGCGATGCTGGGCTTCCTGATGACCATGGAGAGCGTCGCCATGGCGTTGGGCTGCGACCGGACCCAGTTGGAGCTGGCGGTACGCCAGTCGCACCCGGAGGCACCGGCGAAGATCGCGTTGCGCTGGGCGGCGCAGTCCCAGCTCGGTCAGCTGCCGCTGGCCGAGCTGCGCGACCGGTGCGCCGATCTGCTGGCCAGCCCGCTCACCGTCGGCGCGTTCCCGCACTACCTGAGCGGGTTCGTGCAGGCGCTGGAGCCGGTGCCGACGTTGGCGCCGTTCGTGGTGGAGGTGCTGTCGGCGGCGTTCGGCCAGCTTCCCGACCCGGTGCTGCTGCCCTGGCTGCCGACGCTGATCACCACGCTGCGGGAGCAGGCCGGCGAGTTGGTGCCGATCCTGGTCCGGGAGGCGGGCCGTACCTTCCCAGCGTCGCTGCCGGCATTGGACTCCTGGGCCCCGCCGTGGGCCGCAGCCGCCCCGACCGCCACGCGGACCGGCTCGCCGGGCGACGTCGCGGGATCGGCGGCGGAGGCTGCCCGGTACGCGATGTCCGGGCCGGCACCGCAGCTGCTGGCCGAGTTCCCGCTGGCCGCCGTGGCGGTGGCGGACCTGCTGGACTGGGAATCCGAGACCAGCTGGGGAAGCGCCGCCCAACACCCCAGCCACCGGGATCCTAGGATGTACTACCCATTGCACCGATTTC
>NZ_JBSWXD010000010.1:0-71743 GCF_056160425.1 Micromonospora sp. ABR4_055 | reverse complement strand
CGTTGGTTTTGTCTGTCCCATCATGTCTGTGCCCCGCAGACTGTGCTTTTGTTCCCCACCCAGGTCCCGCCTTGACGCTCCTCGACTGCTGCGGACTGGTCGACGGCCGGACGTCGGGCTCCGGGTCGACCGGCGATTCGGCACCTGCGGCGGGGGCGGGGGCCACGTCGGCGCGTCTCTCGTCGACCGACGACCCGGCAGGCGACCCGACCAGGCCGCCCGGGACACGAATGCTACCGGCCGGCTCGGCCGATACACAGCGGGCCGGCAGCGGGCCGAGTTCGTCGCTGTCGCTGGTCGCCGAGGCCGAGCAGGTCAGCTCGTCGCGCAACGCCGTGGTCCGGGCACGGACCCGGTCGAGGAGGGTGAGTGATTTGCCGACCCGGTCCCGGTTCGCCGCCGACCCGTCGGCGAGTTGCCGCAACGTGGGACGCTGCGTGGCCACGAAAGAGTCGATCACGTCGAGCGGGGTCCCGTCACCGCCGATGGTGGCGGCGGAGGTGAGCAGCCGGACACCTTCCCGGGTCTGGCCGTCCATGTCGTCCAGCACCGCGCTGAACTCGGCGGGCTCGTCGTAGACGATGAGCGCCTCGCCCATTCGTACCTCGGCGAAGCTGAGGAACAGCTGTCCGCGGGAGGAGTCAGACTGGGCCAGGGCGAGCTGGGCGCGCTCGGTGGACCGTTTCATCCCGTACAGGGTGTCGCCCGGCACCGCCTGCTCGGTGGCGGCGGACATGCCGGAGACGGTGATCGCCCCGAACGCGACGGTGGCGATGATGACCGCGCGGGTCCGGGCCCGGCCGGCGGTCGTCGCCGCGCGGGCGCCCGTCGCCCGGGTGGCGAACCAGCGGGACCGGGGCCGTGCCGGAAGGCGGCGGTACGGAGCCGTCGGTGCGCCGGCGCCGATGCCTTCGCGTTCGGCGGTGGCGATCAGCACGGCGCGCAGGTGCGCCCGGTAGTCCGGGTCCACGCCGCTCTCCGGCGACCTCGGCATCTCGGACATCCGGCGCCCGAGTGTCGTGAGCCCGGCCAGCTCGTCGTCCAGCGGATCGCGGACATGGTGCCGCCCACCGGCCTCGGCGCGGTCGAGAAGTTGTGCGAATCGTTCGGCGCGTCGGCGGAAGAGATTGAGCTTGCTCATCGCGGACACCTCCCTTCGCAGGTCACGGCTTCAGCGGCGGGTGTCGCCACTATCCGGTGCGACCACGGCCAGGGTCGCTGGGGAGGTGACCCGTTGCGGGTCCTGGCACGCTGCCTGATGGCTGGCGAGGTGCTGGCACCATCGGTCGCACCCCAAGAAACGCCTGAGTGGTCAGTTGGGTTACGGGCCGGTGGCGAACTTCATCACTACGCGTGACCGTGATCGCTGTCTGTATGGGGGCGATCACGGTTGGAAACCATCGGGCAGGAGTCGGGCCAACGCCCGTACTGCCCGGTACTGCAGGGCCTTGATCGCGCCCTCGTTCTTGCCCATCGCCCGAGCGGTCTCGGCGACCGAGAAGCCTTGCAGGAAGCGGAGAACGATGCACTCCTGCTGCTCCGGGTTGAGCTGCTTGACGGCGGTCAGTAGGGCGACGTTGGTGATGTGGTCGACGACCGCTGCCTCGGGGCTCCCTTCCGGGCCGCGATCCTCGCGCTCCGCATCCATTACGTCACCCGTAGTTACCTCCAGTCGGTAACGTCCCGACTTGAAGTGGTCCGCGACCAGGTTGCGAGCGATGGTCACCAGCCAGGCCCCGAGGTCACGGCCCTGCCAGGTGAAGCTGCCGATCCGCTTCAGGGCGCGCAGGAAGGTGTCCGAGGTGAGGTCCTCGGCGAGTTGCCGGTTGCCCACCCGGAAATAGACGAACCGGAAGACGGTGTCCACGTACCGGTCGTAGATCAGACCGAACGCCTCGGTCTCGCCAGCCTGGGCCCGTTCCACCAGCGCCCAGACCTCGCGGGCGGGATCGGACGGGTCCGGCCGGTCCGGATAGCCGCCCGGCGGTGCGCCGGATCGGCTGCCCTGATCGGGGATCACCGGCAGCACGGTGGTCTCCGCCTCGTTGCCGCCCGGCTGGGTCGGCATGGTCGGCCGGGCCGGGGTGGCCACCGCACCGCCCATCGGCTTGGTGTTGGTACCGGCGTGACGTCGGCTCGGCCCCTCGTTGGGCTGGGTGCGAGGCCTGGTCCCTTGGGTGCCGCCGTCGCCGCGCATCGTGATGCTGACCATCTCGTGCATCGACGTACGTAGCAGAGCTAACCCTTCAGCGAGGGCGATCCGGGCGGCAACTACCTCGCGGCTGGCCGACGGGAGAACGATCTGCGGGGAGTAGACACTCATTGGGCGTCCTCCGTTCGTGCCTGCGGCGACCCGGCTCGTTGCTGGGCCCGGGCACCTGGGTCGGTGAGTTGGGTGCTGGTACCGGCGCTGATGCCGGTGCGGTCCGGCAGATCGGTGGTGAGCGCCATGGACCGGCGCACCCTCCTGAGGTGCTGGTGCGGTGCGACAACGGGCACGGCGGCCTCCTCGGGCTGAGGGGTGGCGACTCACGGCAAAACGGGTGAGTCGACCCAAGGCGATGATAGGGCCAACGTCACCCACGCGTGTGGAGTCCGTTACACAACGACGAAGTATTTCCGCAGGGCGGCGTGCCCATGTCGCACTGGCTGTCCGCTGTCGGTTACCCGACGCATTGGTTGTCGGGAAGCGGTAAGCTCCCCGGCGTGTCGCGCCGCCAGCCCAGAATCACCTTGATCACCCGCCCCGGCTGTCACCTTTGCGACGACGCCCGCGCGGCGATCGCCCGGGTGACGGGGCAGACCGGCGACGAATGGGTGGAGCAGGACGTCACCGCTGACATCGAGTTGGAGCGCGACTATGGCGAACGGCTCCCGGTGGTGCTGCTCGACGGGCGGGAACACGGGTACTGGCGGGTCGAGGAGCATCGGCTGCTCGACGATCTGCGCCGGTCGGTCAGCTGACCTGGTGACCGGCCGACCGGCCGCCGGCCGGTCGGTGGGCTGACCTGCTGGCCCGGTGGTGCCGGTGGCCGGTATCGTGCCGCCGTGGCCCCGCTTGACACCCATCTGGTCTGGGACTGGAACGGCACCCTGCTCAATGACCTGGCGCTGGTGGTCACCTCGACCAATCACGCGATCGCCACCGTCGACGGCCCGGTGCTCACCCCCGAGCAACACCGGGTGGCCTTCCGTCGGCCGGTCGCGGACTACTACGCCGACGTTCTCGGTCGGGCGGTCGATGCTGAGGAGTTCGGCCGGCTGGACCAGATCTTCCACGCCGCGTACCGGGCCGGTCTGACCACCTGCGCACTCGCCGAGGACGCCGAACGGGCGCTGCTCAGCTGGCCGGGTAGTCAGTCGCTGCTTTCGATGTGGTTCCACGACGAACTGGTCCCGCTGGTCGACACGTACGGCCTGACCCGGACCTTCCGGCGCATCGACGGGCTGCGGACGGCGGTCGGCGGCGACCGCAAGGCCGGCCACCTCGACCGGCACCTGACCGCGCTGGAGGTCGACCCGGCCCGGACCGTGCTGATCGGCGACTCGATCGACGACGCGGACGCCGCCGAGGCGGTCGGTGCAAGTTGCATCCTGTACACCGGCGGCTTCACCGATCCGGACCGGCTCCGGGCCCGCGGCGTGCCGGTCGTGGAATCCCTCACCGAGGCGGTACGGCTGGCCGCCGACCACTGACCGGCGGCAGGAAAGCCAACTCGGCCCGGTCAACCTCGCAGATAGGGCCCGGTCAACCTCGCAGGTAGGTCAGTACGGCGAGCACCCGACGGTGCTGTTCGGTGTCCGGCGCGAGTTGGAGCTTGCTGAAGATGTTGTGGATGTGCTTCTCGACGGCACCGTCGGTGACCACCAGCAGCCGGGCGATGGCGGTGTTCGAACGCCCCTCGGCCATCAGCCCGAGCACCTCCCGTTCCCGCGGGGTGAGCTGGCGCAGCGGGTCGTCGCGGCGGCGCCGGACCAGCAGTTGACCGACCACCTCCGGGTCGAGCACCGTACCGCCGCCGGCCACCCGGGCGAGGGCGTCGAGGAACTCGGCGATCGCGGCGACCCGGTCCTTGAGCAGGTATCCGACGGCGCCGGCCCGGTCGGCGAGCAGATCGTCGGCGTACGACACCTCGACGTACTGGGACAGCACCAGCACCGGCGCCCCCGGGACCAGTTCGCGGATCCGCACCGCCGCCCGCAACCCTTCGTCGGTGTGCGTCGGCGGCATGCGTACGTCGACGATCGAGACGTCCGGACGGTGTTCGGTGACCGCCTCGACCAGGGCCGGGCCGTCGCCGACGGCCGACACCACCCGGTGACCGTGCTCGCTCAGCAGTCGGACCAGGCCCTCCCGCAGCAGTACGGCGTCGTCGGCGATCACCACTCGCATGGGTGCCATGTCTACCATCTGGGCTCAGCCGGGCAGCTCGGCGCGGATCTCGGTGGGCCCGCCCGGCGGGCTGTGCACCGCGAGGGTGCCGCCGTGCGCCCGCACCCGGTCGGCGAGTCCGGCCAGTCCGTGCCCCTTGGCGAGGTGGGCGCCGCCGGTCCCGTCGTCGGCGACCACGATGGTCAACCCGCCGTCGTGGCGGTGCACCCCGACGCTGCAGGCGGTCGCCCCGCTGTGCTTGGCGACGTTGGTCAGCGCCTCGGCCACCACGAAGTAGGCGCTGGTCTCCACCGCCGGGTCGGGTCGCGTCGTGGCGGCGGCGAGCCGGGTGTCGACCGACAGGTCGACCGGTACCACGCCGCGTGCGGCCAGGGCGGCGAGCGCGCTGGGCAGCCCCCGGTCGACCAGGATCGGCGGGGCGATGCCACGGGACAGGGCGCGGAGCTCGGCCAACGTCTCGCGGGTCTGGTCCAGCGCCTCGTCCAGGGTGCGCCGGGCGGCGTCCGGGTCGGCCGCCAACTGCTCGCGGGCCCGTCCCAGGTCCATGGCGAGCCGGACGAGTCGCTGCTGCGGCCCGTCGTGGATGTCGCGTTCCAGCCGGCGCAGCGCGGTCGCCTCCGCGCTGACTGCGGCCTGCCGCTGCTCCTCCAGGTCGGTGATCCGGTCGCGCATCTGGGCCACCCCGGTGAGCAGGCCGCGGGCGAAGCCGGCCTGCAGCAACGCACAGCCGCGGACCACGATCGGCAGGGTGACCAGGAAGAACAGTCCGATCGCGGTGTACAAGGCGATCCGGGTGCCCGGTGCGTCGCCCAGGCCGAGCAACGGCGCCAGACCGCCGTCCGGATCAGCGGGCAGCAACCAGTCGTACGTCCAGTAGAGCGAGCCGGTCAGCGCCCCGGTCCACCAGGTGACGGTGACCGGCACGGCGATCAGGGCCACCGGTAGGCGCAGCACACCGAACGCCAGATCGAGCCAGGACTGAGGGTCGGTGAGCGGGGCGAGGATCCGTCGCCAGGTGCCGGCGTCCGGCCCCGGCGCCACGTACCGCGGCTGCACCCGGGCGGCGGCCAGGACCCCGGCCATCCGGTGTCGTTCGAGCTGGGCGAACGCGCGGACGGTGGCCAGCGTGCCGCTGAGCACCGGCAGGCCGACGACGGTGACCACCAGGCCGACGCCGAGTGCGAAACCGACGACGCCGACGACGAAGTTCGCCAGCGCGAGCGGCAGGCTGGTGAGTACGTACAGGGAGTCGCTGGCGAGCCGGCGCAACGTCGTCTGCCGGCTGGGCCGTGCGAGGGCGGGCGGAATGCCGACTGCGGTCATGGGAGTGACGCTAGGTGCCAGGTGGCGGGCCGGTCACTCCCGCCGCCCCGCCGATCGCGGTGGGGTTGTCCCCCCTGTCGGAGCGGCGCATGGCAAAAAGCCGGAAATTGGTAATAATGATGCTGCTGTCGCCGGATGAAACCGGTGTGACGGGTAGCGTGGATCCAGCGGCTAGTCCATCACCGTCGATCAAGATCGCGATTTGTGCACGCGTTCACAAGCGCCTACGCTGTAATCCTGACGAGCCCTGATAGCACAACAGGTGACGGCGGTTGCCACAGGGGCACCGGACTGACCGGCCGGGCCGGCGGGTCAATGATCGCATCGCACGGAGACACATGAGTCAGCACCGCCAGCCAGGCGCGTCCGGCCGGGTCGACGCCGTTCCGGCGCTGCCGGACCTCCCCGAGGCGACGGTCGCGCGACTCCCGGAGTATCTCCGTGCCCTGCATACCCTCGCCGACGCCGGTCACGAGACCGTTTCCAGCGAAGGGCTGGCCAGCGCGGCCGGCGTAAACTCCGCCAAGCTCCGCAAGGACCTGTCCCAACTCGGCTCATACGGCACCCGCGGTGTCGGCTACGACATCGCGCTGCTGATCGAGCAGATCGAGTACGTGCTCGGGCTCACCCACCGGCGGGCCGTCGCGCTCGTCGGGGTCGGTAACCTCGGCCACGCGCTGGCCGGCTACGCCGGCTTCGCCAGTCGGGGGTTCCGCATCGCCGCGCTCTTCGACGCCGACACCGACCGGGTCGGTGAACAGATCAACGGGTTGGTGGTCCGGCACATCGACGACCTGCCGGCGGTCGCCGCCGAGGAGTCGATCGCCATCGGGGTGATCGCCACCCCGGCCGCCGCCGCGCAACAGGTCGCCGACCAGCTGGTTGCCGCCGGGGTCACCAGTATCCTCAACTTCGCGCCATGCGTACTGGTGGTGCCCGCCGGAGTCGACGTGCGCAAGGTCGACCTGGCGATCGAGCTGCAGATCCTCTCCTTCCACGAGCACCGCAAGTCGGCCTCCGGCCACGACCACGGCGTGCCGGGGCTCACCGCGTTGCCGGGTGGGCTGGGCGGCGGGCCTGCCGCTGCGGCCACCTTCGACGCCTCGGCGGCCACCTTCGACGGGTCCGGTCCGGCGGAAGCGGTCGGCTCATGAACCTTCTCGTCGTCGGCGCGTCCTACCGGACCACGCCGGTCGCCACCCTGGAGCAGCTGGCCGTCGCCCCCACCGACGTGCCCGACACGCTGCGTCGGCTGCTCGCCCAACCGTACGTCGACGCCGCTGTGGTGCTCTCCACCTGCAACCGGGTCGAGGTGTACGCGGCGGTCACCGGATTCCACGGCGGTCTCGCCGACATCTGCGGCGTGCTGGGCGCGCGGGTCGGTAGCGCCCCCGGCGAGCTGGCCGACCACCTGTACGTGCACTACGGCCAGGCCGCCGTCGAACACGCCTTCCGGGTGGCGGCCGGGCTCGACTCGATGGTGGTCGGCGAGGCGCAGATCCTCGGCCAGTTGCGCGACGCCTACCACGTCGCCAACGAGGCCGACGCCACCGGCCGGCTGCTGCACGAGCTCATGCAGCAGGCGCTGCGGGTCGGCAAGCGGGCACACGCCGAGACCGGGATCGACCGGGCCGGCCAGAGCGTGGTCAGCGCGGCCCTGCGGGTCGGCGGCGAACTGCTGCCCGGTGGGCTGCCCGGCCGGCCGGTGCTGGTCCTCGGCGCGGGCGCGATGGGCGCCCTGGCGGTCGCCACCCTGGCCCGGCTGGGAGTCGAGTCGATCCGGGTGGTCAACCGTCGGGACGACCGGGCGGTCCGGCTGGCCGGTGCGTACGGTGCCACCGCGGTGCCGTACGACCAGTTGCCGGCCGCGCTCAGCCAGGTCGACCTGGTGATCAGCGCCACCGCCTCGGCCGAGCCGGTGCTCACCCGCGACGCCGTCACCGGGGTGCTGGCCGCCCGCCCGGCCGACCGGGCCGGCCCGCTGGTCCTGCTCGACCTCGCCGTACCCCGGGACGTGGAGCCCGCCGCCGCGGCGCTGCCCGGTGTCGCGGTGATCGACATCGACGGCCTGGCCGGTTCGCTCACCGACGCGCCCGCCGCGATGGACACGGCGGCCGTCACCCGGATCGTCGACACCGAGGTGGAGTCGTTCCTCAGCTGGATGCGCGGCGCGGACGTGGCACCCACCGTGGCCGCGCTGCGCGGCCGCGCCGACGACGTGGTCGGCGCCGAGCTGCGGCGGCTCGCGCAGCGTCGGCCGGACCTCACCGACGACCAGCGTGCCGAGGTCGCGCACACCGTGCACCGGGTGGTCCAGCGGCTGCTGCACTCGCCGACCGTACGGGTGCGTCAGCTCGCTGCCGAGCCCGGTGGTGACCAGTACGCCGCGCTGCTGCGCCAACTGTTCGACCTGGAGGTGCCGGGCACCTCCGCCGCCGGCGACGTGCCGGACCTGGAGGCCGACCGATGAGTGTGTTGCGCCTGGGCACCCGGGGCAGCGCCCTGGCCACCGCCCAGTCCGGTCGGGTCGCCGCCGCACTGCGCGCCGCCACCGGCCGCGACGTCGAACTGGTGGAGATCGTCACCGCCGGGGACCGGTCCACCGCGCCGGTCGCCGCGCTCGGCGTCGGCGTGTTCGTCTCCGCGCTACGCGACGCGCTGCTGGCCAAGGAGATCGACTTCGCGGTCCACTCGTACAAGGACCTGCCCACCGCCGGCCAGGCGGAGTTGCTGGTCGCGGCGGTGCCGCCCCGGGAGGATCCACGGGACGCGTTGATCAGCCGGGACGGCCGGATGCTCGCCGAGCTCGCGCCGGGGGCCACCGTCGGCACCGGGGCACTGCGCCGGATCGCCCAGCTGAACGCCCTCGGCCGTCAGCTCGTGGTCACCCCGATCCGGGGCAACGTCGACACCCGGATCGGCCGGGTGCGCGGCCCGCAGCCCGATCTCGACGCGATCGTGCTGGCCCGGGCCGGCCTGGCCCGGCTCGGCCGAACCGCCGAGATCACCGAGACTCTCGACCCGATGCTGATGCTGCCGGCGCCCGCCCAGGGCGCCCTGGCCGTCGAATGCCGGGCCGACGACACCGACCTGGTCGAGCTGCTCAGCACGCTCGACCATGCACCGACCCGGGCCGCGGTCGCCGCGGAACGGTCGTTGCTCGCGACGCTGGAGGCCGGCTGCAGCGCACCGGTCGCGGCGTACGCGGAAGTCGCCGAGGGGGATGACGGCGACGAGATCTACCTGCGCGGGGCGGTGATCAGCCCGGACGGACTCCGGGAGATCAGACTGTCGCGCACCGGTCCCCCGGCCACCGCCGTCGAGATCGGCGCGGCGCTCGCCGCCGAGCTGCTCGACGCCGGAGCCGACACGATCCTTCCGGGGGCCACGCCCGGCGGTCCCTCCAGGACCGCGGATGGCGACGGCGTGGTACCCCAGCGACCTTCAGCGCCCAATCCGTCCGGCGCGACGACCCAGAACATGGGGAGCATAAATGACCCGCACCCGTAAGCTCGCCGGCCACATCGCGTTCGTGGGCGCCGGCCCCGGCGACCCGGGCCTGCTGACCCGCCGGGCGCACGACGCCCTGGCCGAGGCGGACCAGGTCGTCTACGACCGGGGCGTCCCGGAGACGCTGCTCGCCGCGGTCCGCGCCAGCGCCAAAACGGACACCCAGCTCAGTCCGGCCGAGGGCGCGCCAGGTGACGTGGCCAAGGTGCTGATCTCCGCCGCCCGGTCCGGGCAGGCCGCGGTCCGGTTGGTCTGCGGCGACCCGTTCGGTCACCACGCGGTGGTGACCGAGGTGCAGGCTGTCGCGCGTACCGCGGTGCCGTTCGAGGTGGTCCCCGGGGTCAGCCAGGCCGAAGGGGTGGCCGGCTACGCCGGGGTCCCGCTGCCCGGCATCCGTACGGTGGCCGACGTCGACGACACCGCCGGCCTCGACTTCGAGGCCCTCGCCGCGGCGGTCGGCCGGGGCTCGCTCGCCCTCGCGGTCGACGCCGGGGAGCTCGCCGCGGTCCGCGACGGACTGCTCGCCGCCGGCGTCGACGGTGCCACCTCGGTCGCGGTGACCGGGGACGGGACCGGCGAGACCCAGTACACCACCACCTCGACGGTGGACAGCTTCGTCGCCGCCGCGCTCGGCTTCACCGGTCGGGTGGTGCTCACCCTCGGTGCCGGGGTCGCCGAGCGGGACAAGCTGAGCTGGTGGGAGAACCGGCCGCTGTACGGCTGGAAGGTGCTCGTGCCGCGGACCAAGGAGCAGGCCGGCGTGATGAGCGCCCAGCTGCGCGCCTACGGCGCCATCCCGTGCGAGGTGCCGACCATCGCGGTCGAGCCGCCGCGTACCCCGGCGCAGATGGAGCGGGCGGTCAAGGGCCTGGTCGACGGCCGGTACGCCTGGGTCGTCTTCACCTCGGTCAACGCCGTACGGGCGGTGTGGGAGAAGTTCGCCGAGCACGGGCTGGACGCCCGGCACTTCGGCGGGGTCAAGATCGCGTGCATCGGGGAGGCGACCGCGGACGCGGTCCGCGCCTTCGGGATCCAGCCCGAGCTGGTGCCGGCCGGTGAGCAGTCCTCCGAAGGGCTGCTGGCCGAGTTCTCGCCGCACGACGAGATCCTCGACCCGGTCGGCCGGGTGCTGCTGCCCCGGGCGGACATCGCCACCGAGACCCTCGCCGCCGGGCTGACCGAACGTGGCTGGGAGGTCGACGACGTCACCGCGTACCGGACGGTGCGGGCCGCGCCGCCGCCGGCCGAGATCCGCGACGCGATCAAGTCCGGCGGCTTCGACGCGGTGCTGTTCACCTCCTCGTCCACCGTGCGCAACCTGGTCGGCATCGCCGGCAAGCCGCACGCCCGGACCGTGGTCGCGGTGATCGGCCCGAAGACCGCCGAGACCGCCACCGAGTTCGGCCTGCGGGTGGACGTGCAGCCGACGCACGCGTCGGTCCCGGAGCTGGTCGAGGCGCTGGCCGGCTACGCGGTCGAGCTTCGGGAGAAGCTGGTGGCGATGCCGGCCAAGCAGCGGCGCGGCTCCAAGGTGCAGGGTCCGACGGCGCTACGGTTCCGCTGAGCCGGCGACCACCGAGTCGGCTGACCGCTCGGCGACCACCGAGCCGGCGAACGCCTGAGCCAGGAGACGATGGGCGATGACGTATCCGCAGAGCCGGCCACGCCGGCTGCGCCGCACCGCCGCCGTGCGGCGGCTGATCGAGGAGACCCGGCTGTCCCCGGCCGAGCTGGTGCTGCCGATGTTCGTCAAGGAAGGGCTCACCGAGCCGCGACCGATCCCGTCACTGCCCGGAGTGGTCCAGCACAGCCGGGACTCGTTGCGCAGGGCCGCCGCCGAGGCGGTGGCGGCCGGGGTCGGCGGGGTCATGCTGTTCGGCGTGCCGCAGTGCCGGGACGCGACCGGTTCAGCCGGTGTCGACCCGGCCGGCGTGCTGAACGTCGCGATCCGGGACGTGGTCGCCGAGGTCGGTGACGCGACCGTGGTGATGAGCGACCTCTGCCTCGACGAGTTCACCTCGCACGGGCACTGTGGTCTGCTCGCCGCCGACGGGACGGTGGACAACGACGCGACGCTCGCCGCGTACGCACAGCTGGCTGTCGCGCAGGCCGAAGCGGGTGCGGACATGCTCGGACCGTCCGGGATGATGGACGGCCAGGTCGGGGTGGTGCGCCGGGCGTTGGACGCGGCCGGGCACACCGACACCGCGCTGCTCGCGTACGCGGCGAAGTACGCCTCGGCGTTCTACGGGCCGTTCCGCGAGGCGGTGGAGTCGGCGCTGGTCGGTGACCGGCGGACCTACCAGCAGGATCCGGCGAATCTGCGGGAGTCGCTGCGCGAGGTCGAGCTGGACGTCGCCGAAGGCGCCGACCTGGTGATGGTCAAGCCGGCGCTGCCGTATCTGGACGTGATCGCGGCGGTCCGCCAGCGGGTGCACGTCCCGGTCGCCGCCTACCAGGTCTCCGGCGAGTACGCGATGGTCGAGGCGGCCGCCGCGAACGGCTGGATCGACCGGGACCGGGTGATCCTGGAAACGTTGACGTCGATCCGGCGGGCCGGCGCGCAGATCATCCTCACCTACTGGGCGACGGAGGTCGCGAACGCCCTCTGACCGGGGGTGTCGACGGCACCCGCCAGCCCGGGTCGATGGCGCATCCACCGACCCGGTCGTTCAGCTGCGCACGCCGAGCCGGTGCATCAGGGTGGCGATGTCGGCTCCGTAGTCCCACCAGTCCCGGTCGGGCTGGTAGCCGAGTTCCGCGTTGATCGCGATCAGATCCTCGTCGCCCTCGGCGTTCCAGGTCTGCACCTCGGCCAGCCGCGGCTCGACGGTACGCAGCTCCAGCAGCATCCGTGCCTTGATCGCCCGGTCGATGCCGTGTCCCAGGTGTGCCTGGGCGACGATGGTGTCGTACTGGTCGGCCCGGGTCGGGTGCTGCGCCGGCACCACCACCTCGGTCAGCCCGGCCACCGCGCCGCTGGCCAGGTGCCGGGCCAGCACGATGTACGGCGTCATGCCGCGGCGACGTAGGCAGTCGAGGCTGTCCCGGAGCCGGTCCGGGTCGTAGGAGCTGGGCCGCAGGTCCAGGTCGCCGTCCTCCGGCACGCTCTGCTCGGCCTTGGTCCGGGCGTACGCATCGACCAGGCCCTCCGGCGGCCCGCCCGGGTGAAACTCGATCTGGTACCCGGGGACCGGGTCCTGTGCCGTCTTCTCGATCGCGGTCCAGTCGACCGCCGGCAGTCGGAGCACGCTGCGGATCTCCCGGAACTGGCGGGCGAACCCCAGTGACTCGTAGAAGTCGACGGCGCAGGTGCCCCCGATGACCTCGACACCGACCGAGCTGAACCCCTCGTGGTAGGCGCGGCGTACGGCGAGCGCCAGCAGTTCCCGGCCCAGGCCGTTGCGCCGGGCGTCGGGCCGGACCAGGACCTCTAGCACTCCGATGTCGCCGAGGAGCAGCACGTTGACGTGCCCGTTGACCGGCCCCGGCCGGCCGTCGTCGGTGGCCTCCTCGGCCAGCCAGCAGATTCGTCGGACCCCGGGCATGGTTTCGGTCAGGTACTCCCGGAGGAAGTCTGGCCGCCAGTACGGATCACCTGGCAGGTCAGCCTCGAATACCCGGTTGAGACAGTCCAGCAGAGATGAGATCTCGGCGGACGACGCGGTTCGGGGGTCCCACTCGCGCACCATCACGCGTCTAGCTTGCCGCCAAGTCGCCGGTTGCGAAAGTGGCCGGGCGGGAAATTGTGGCTATCTGATTGCACTAAGTACGGCTACGGGCACCGTAGTCGTTGGCGGTGTCGAAGACCGCCTGGGCGTACGGCTGCACGTTGTTGTACGACAGGATCGCGCTCCACCAATCAGAAGGTGTGGACAGATCGCGCCCGTTCCGACACAAGTAGTTAGCGGCAGCGAGGCTGGCGTCATCGATATCCTGCGGATCGATGACACCGTCGTTGTCCGCGTCCACCGCGAACTCCGCCCAGGTGGTCGGGATGAACTGCATCGGGCCGACCGCCCGGTCGTACACCGGGTCGTTGTCCAACTCGCCGTTGTCGGTGTCGGTGATCCGCTGACGTCCGCCGGCACCGTCCAACGGCAGCCCGGTGATCGGCGGTACGGCGCGGCCGTCGGCGTCCAACCGTGATCCGTTCGCCCGGCCGTGAGTCGACTCGATCATGCCGATCGCGGCCAGCGTGGTCCACGACAGCCGGCAGTCCGGCGTGGTGGTGGCCAGCACCAACTCGGCGTAGCCGTACGCCTCCATCGCCACCACCGGTATGTCGACCCGGCTGGCCGTGCGGGTCGCCCAGGCGGCGAGGACCGTGGCCGGCCGGGTCGGGGCACCCGGGTTCAGCCCGCCGTCGAGCGGGGGATCCGCCGGTGGCTCGAGCAGGTCGGGGTCCGTGGTCTCAGGCAACTGCGGTACGGCGGTGGTGCCGAGCGCCGTGGGCGAGGGGGCCGGAGGCCGGTCGCCGGCGGCCGCTGGGACCAGCACGGCACCGGCGGCGCCGCTGCCGGCGACCAGCGCCAGCAGGAGCAGACCGGGCAGGGCCAACCGGCCGGCCGGCTGGCGACTCCAGGCGCCGGCCGCCCGGGCCGCTCGGCGCAGGCCGCGCCGGACCGGTCGCAGCCGTGCCGGGTGCAGCCAGCCGATCCGGGTGCCGAACGGCGCGTCCTCCCGGCGGTGTCGGCCGACCACGGCCAGCGTGGTGGCCGGTGCCGGTGCCGGTGCCGGTACGGGTGGGTCGGTCGCCGGCCGCGCCTGCTCGTCTGCGGAAGCACCGATCGGCCGGGTGCCGCCGGATTTGCTGTCGGCGTGTCTGCTGTCGGCGGGTTTGCTGTCGCCGGGGTCGCTGTCGGCGGTCCGCCGGGTGTCGTCGCCGCCACCTGCGCCGGACCCGGTGTCGCTGCGTGGTCGGAGTTCGCTGGTCGGTCCGGTGTCGCTGCCTGGTCGGAGTTCGCTGGTCGGTCCGGTGTCGCTGCCTGGTCCGGTGTCGCCGGTCGACGCGGTGCCGGTCGACCGGATGGTGTCCGGGTCCGGGGCGCTTTCCTGCCGCGGCGGCCGGGCAGGCGCCGGCACCGCCGGACGCAACCGGTGCGGTGCTGGCGTACCCGATCCGTCCTCGACCATGTCGTCGAGTATCACCCATCCGGCCGGGAGCGTCAGTTCCCGCCGTACCCTATCCACATGCCCCGGTACGAGTTCCGCTGTCGCGCGTGCGGCGACACCTTCGAGGTCAACCGTCCGATGACCCAGGCAGGCGATCCGGCGTCCTGCCCGCAGGGACATCCCGACACGGTCAAGCTGCTGTCCACCGTCGCGATCACCGGCCGTGGCGCCGGGGCCTCCGGTGGGCTGCCGGCAATGCCGCCAGCCCAGGCCGGCGGAGGTGGCGGCTGCTGCGGGGGCGGGTGCGGATGCTAGTTGACCCACGGCGCTGACCGGTTCGCGATGAGCTGGGTTGCCTGACTGCGGCAGCATGAACGCGACTTCCCAGCGGGGCGGAGGTTCCACGGGTGTCGGCACCGATCGCACTGCCGAGCGGACTGGTCACCTTCATGTTCACCGACATCGAAGGATCGACGAGGCTGGCCCGACTACTCGGCCGCGACTACCGCCCGGTGCTCAGCGAACACCGACGGTTGGTCCGGCGTACCTTGTCGGCCAGCGACGGCACCGAGTTGTTCACCGAAGGGGATTCGTTCTTCGTGGCGTTCGCGGACGCGTCCGCCGCACTGGACGCCTGCCTGCGCGCGCAGCGGGCGCTGGCCGCGCACGAGTGGCCGACCCCGGATGTCGCACCCCGGGTACGAATGGGGCTGCACACCGGGCAGGCCGAGCCGGTCGGGGGCGAGTACGCCAGTCCAGAGGTACACCGTGCGGCGCGCATCGCGGCGGCGGCGCACGGTGGCCAGGTCCTCTGTTCCGCTGCGACCGCCCAGGCCGCCGACCCGTTGCCGGTCGGCGTCTCGCTGCTCGATCTCGGCCTGCACCGGCTGCGCGGGTTCGACGACCGGGAGCGGCTGTTCCAGCTGATCGCCGCCGGGCTGGAGCGGCAGTTCCCCAGACCGCGTACGGCCGACTCGGCCAGCCACAACCTGCCCAATCAGGTCAGTTCCTTCGTCGGTCGCCGGACCGAACGCCACGAGCTGCGCCAGCTGGTCGCCGAACACCGGCTGGTCACCGTGGTGGGTGCCGGCGGCGCCGGCAAGACCCGGCTGGCAATCGAGGTCGCGGCCGACGCCAGCGGCGGTGCCGCCGCCGAATCACCGGCTGCGGACCCGGCTCCGGCCGGCCATCCGGACGGGGTGTGGTTCGTCGACGTCGCGACGGTCACCGATCCCGGGCTGGTCGCGTTTGCTGTCGCCGCGGTGTTCGGCCTGCGGCCGGAGCCGGGCCGGCCGATCCTGGACACCGTCGTCGAGTACGCGGCCGCCCGCCGGCTGCTGCTGGTGCTCGACACCTGTGACGCTCAGCCGGCGGCGTGTGCCGAGGTGATCGCCCGGCTGCTCGGCGGTGGCCGGCAGGTCCGGGTGCTGACGACCAGCCGGGAGCCGTTGGGGGTGCCCGGCGAGGTGGTGTGGCGGATTCCGCCGATGTCGGCCGAACCAGGGCCGGCCGGTGGCCCCAGCGATGCCGTGGCGCTGTTGCTGGACCGCACGGCGGCGGCCCGTGGCGGGCACCCGCCGGGTCCGACCGAGTCCGCCCAGCTGCACCGGGTGGCGGCCCGGCTGGACGGGTTGCCGCTGGCGATCGAGCTCGCCGCCGCCCGGTTGCGGGTGCTCTCCGTCGGGCAGCTCGTGGACCGCCTCGACGATGTCCTGGGGGTGCTGGACGCGGGGCAGGAGGAGCCGGTCGACGCGCAGCGCTCCGCCGGACGGCGGCACGGCACGCTACAGGCGACGGTCACCTGGTCCTACCGGACGCTGGCCCCCCGGGCGGCCCGGCTGCTGCGCTGGATGTCGGTCTTCGCCGGACCGATCGATCTGGCCACCGTGGAGTGGCTGCTCGACGACGATCCGCTGGGGCCGTTGGCGGTGCTGGTCGACAAATCGATGATCCAGGCCGAGCCGGCCGCCGGCGGCACCAGCTACCGGATGCTCGACCCGATCCGGGCATACGCGGCACGGCGGCTGGTCGAAGCGGGCGAGGAGCAGGTTGCCCGGGACCGGCACGTGGCCTGGGCGCTGCACGCGTTGCAGCGTGCCTACCTCGGTCCGGACGGCAAGCCGGTCACCCTTTCGCTGTACACCCTCGACCCGCTGGCCGACGAGCTGCGGGCCGCGCTGCGGTGGAGCACCACCGGTGGCAGCGCCCGGCGCGGCCTGCAGCTCGCCAGCGGGCTCGACCAGTGGTGGCGCGAACGCGGCCTGGCCAGGGAAGGCAGGCTGTGGCTGTTCCGGCTGTACGGGCGGATCGCCGAGACCGGCGAGGCGATTCCCGAGGCGGAGCTGGCCGCCGCGTACCACATGCATTCGCAGCACGCGGGCGCGGACGGCGAGTTCGGCGAGGAGATGCGGTTCTCGCACCGGGCGGAGGCCGCCGCCCGGCAGGCCGGCGACGCGGGTCTGCTGGCCCGGGTGCTGGCCGGTCGGGGTGCCTCGCTCATCGATCTCGGACAGTTCGTCGAGGCCGAGCAGGTGTGCCGGCGGGTGATCGACTGGGCGGCGGCGAACGGCGCGGTCGGCGACGCGCTGTTCGCCGTGTACAGCCTGGCCGAGCTGCTCTGCCGGCGGGGGGCGTTGGACGAGGCCGCCGAGGTGCTGGCCACCGCCCGGCCGGCGGAGGCCGCCCGGCCGGCGGAACGCGGCCGGCGGACCGTGGACATGCTGCTCGGGCTGGTGGCGTTGGGCCGCCGGGACCTGGTCGCCGCGCACGACCACCTGGTGGTGGCGCTGCGGTCCCGAATGCGGTACGGGTTCCACCGGCGGGCCTGCGACACGCTGAACGCGATGGCGGTCCGGTGCGCGCTGGGCGGTGACCCGTCGACCGCTGCCCGCCTGTTCGGTGCCGCTCAGGCGACCCGCTCGGCGCTGCGCAGCACGGCCGGCATGTTCGGCGGCTACTGGGCGCAGGAGCAGGCCAAGGTACGGTCGGCGATCGGCGACAGCGCGTTCGATGCCGGGTACGCGCAGGGTAGCCGGATGAGTCTGGTCGAGGCGGCGGCGTTGGCGCTCGCGGTGGAGCATCCGGATCTGACGACCGGCGCCCGGTGGTTCGCCGACGAATCCGCCGACGCGGTCGGTGACGGTGGCCCGCTCGGCGGCCGTGGTGACCGGCGGCCGGCACGGCCGTGGTGACCGGCGGCTCGTGCCGCAGCTGTGCTGACCAGCGGCCGGCCCGGACCCGGGGGAGAGGGAGGGCCGGCCGGTGCGGTGCCGGTCAGTCGGTCCCGGCCAGCCGCGGCCCGGCGGCCTGCAGCTGCCGGGCCCGCTCCAGGTCGGCGGCGTTCACGACCGGCACGCCGAAGATGCGCACCGCCTGGTAGTACGTCCAGGCGAGGCTCAGGCAGGCCGGCCGGACGAAGCTGCTGTAGCGGGCACACGCCCGCTTGAGGTCTTCGTAGAAGGCGCTGTCCACCCGTGCCTTGTTGGCGGAGAACTGGCCGATCGCCTTGTAGTTGCGGTAGCCGAAGTCGTGCCGGTGGCAGGAGAGCCGGAAGTCGAACCCGAGCGGGTTGTCCGGGCTGGACGAGCAGTAGTCGGTCGACCAGTCGAACTGGTACGCGGCCCAGGCGCCCTGGTTGAGCCGGGCCGAGTTCCAGACGCTGTAGCTGCTCGCGCTGGTCTGGGTCCAGTTGGACAGCACCGTGGGCTTGTCGGCGGGCACGGCGGCGGCGGGGCCGGCCGTGCCGAGGGCGGCGGTGAGGCCGAGCAGGGCGGCGGTGAGCAGGGTGGTCAGGCGTCGGGACATAGCGATACCTCCGGTGGACGGTCCGTCGGGTGGCGTCGGCATGCTTGTTACCGGTGGGTCACAAGCGTGTCCACAGTCTCACGGCATCAGCTGGAGTCGATCTGTAGTCAGCCTGATCGTTTGTCGACCGGTGTGTAAACAGACGAGTCGGCCGGACCGGTCACATCGCCCGGCCGTTGCGGCCCTCCAGCCTGCCCGGCCCTGATCCCCGGTCACCCGGACGGTCCGATCAGCCGGCGTCGGCGGCGTCGGCCCGGGGTGCACCGGGCAACGCGGCGACCCGGACCAGGGCGACCATTCGGCCGAGGCCGCCACCATCCGTTCCGAGGGAACGTCCGATGATCCACACCCACCGATTGTCGTAGTAGGCCGACAGATCGGGTCGCATCTGCTCCACCTGAAGTATGAGATTGTGTCCGCCGTACCGCCAGTCGTTCTTGCCGAGTCGCAATACCGTCCCCGGGGTGATCGCGGGAATGGCGGTGGGTCGTGGCGGGTTCACAGGCTGCTCCGGAACTGGCGGATGGATGGGCTCGCCGGGTGAGCATCAACAACACTGCGTCCCGATGCAATGTCTCTAAGCAAGATTTGAGGCGGCGGGATACGACTGCTTCCGCCCCGGACGCACCTGGCACAAGGTGTTGTCCAGGCGATCAAGATCAGGCGGCACGGAACAGCTATGTTGTGGGCGTGTACGGGGATATGAAGGCGGAGGCGGGCCGGCGGTGATTCACTTTCCCGCCGTACGGCAAGGGCCGTTGCGGGCACTGAGCCTGCGGCTGTCGGCGGCGGTCGGCCTGGTGCTCGGCGTGGTGGCCGTGGTGTATGCCGACCGCGACGGCTACCGGGACGCCAACGGTGACGGAGTCTCGCTGCTCGACAGCTTCTACTACGCGGTGGTCAGCCTCTCCACCACCGGGTACGGCGACATCGCCCCGGTCACCGAGACGGCGCGGCTGGTCAACGTCCTGATCATCACGCCCGCCCGGGTGGTCTTCCTGATCATCCTGGTCGGCACCACCCTGGAGGTGCTCACCGAGCAGTACCGGACGAACCTTCGACTGACCCGGTGGAGAAAGAACGTGAAGGATCACGTCATCATCTGCGGCTACGGCACCAAGGGCCGCAGCGCCGTCTCCGCGCTGCTGGAGAACGGCTTCGACAAGCAGCACATCGTCGTCGTGGAGAGCAGCGGGATCGCCCTGCGGCAGGCGACCTCCGCCGGGCTGGTGGCCATCGAAGGATCGGCCACCCGCTCGTCGGTGCTCAACGAGGCGCACGTCAAGCATGCCAAGGCGGTGATCATCGCGACCGACAGCGACGACGCCTCAGTCCTGGTCACGCTGACCGTCCGGCAGTTGACCGCCGGGAAGGTACGGATCATCGCCGCCGCCCGGGAAGCGGAGAACGCGCCGCTGCTACGGCAGAGCGGCGCGCACCATGTCATCGTCTCGTCCGCCACCGCGGGCCGGCTGCTCGGCCTGTCCACGTCGGCACCGCCGCTGATCGACGTGGTCGAGGATCTGCTCACCCCGGGACAGGGGATGGCGCTGGCGATGCGTTCGGCGAACCGCGACGAGGTGGGCACCTCACCTCGGCAACTGGCCAACCTGGTGATCGCGCTGATCCGGCGCGGCCGGGTGGTGTCGCTCGCCGACCCGGACAGCGTCAAGATCGAGACAGGTGACCTGCTGGTCTACGTGCGGGACGACCGCACCTCGGCCAGCACGCCGTCGATCGGCTGACATCCGAGCCGACCGGCACCGATCAGTTGATCGACCAGGTGTCGCCGCTGCGCAGCAGCCCGGCCAACTGCTCCTCCGGGGTGCCCTCGGCCGCCGCCCGGGCCTGCTCGACCTGGGTCTGGATCAAGCTGTCGTAGCTGGGCCGGGACACGCTGCGGAACACCCCGATTGGCGTGTTGCGCAGATCGGCGGCGGGCAGCCGGGACAGCGCGAACGCATAGGCGGGCTCGGCGATCGTGGCGTCGTGTACCACGATCTGCTCGGCCGGCACCGACGCGGTCTCGCGGACCTCCAACCCGAAACCGCCAGGCGGGTGGACCACGCAGAACTGCCCGTCGGCCCCGAACGTGATCGGCTGGCCGTGCTCCAGCCGGATCAGGTAGTCGTCCCGGGTCGCCGGCTCCTTCAACTGCTCGAACGCGCCGTCGTTGAAGATGTTGCAGTTCTGGTAGATCTCCACGAACGCCGAACCCTGGTGCTCGGCGGCGGCGCGCAGCACCGACTGCAGATGCTTACGGTCGGAGTCGATGGTCCGGGCGACGAAGGTCGCCTCGGCGCCGAGGGCCAGCGACAGCGGGTTGAACGGTGAGTCCGCCGAGCCGACCGGCGTCGACTTGGTGATCTTGCCCAGCTCGGAGGTCGGCGAGTACTGCCCCTTGGTCAGCCCGTAGATCCGGTTGTTGAACAGCAGGATCTTGAGGTTGACGTTGCGGCGCAGCGCGTGGATCAGGTGGTTGCCGCCGATCGACAGCGCGTCACCGTCCCCGGTCACCACCCAGACCGACAGGTCCGGGCGGGACACCGACAGACCGGTGGCGATCGCCGGCGCCCGGCCGTGGATGGAGTGCATGCCGTACGTGTTCATGTAGTACGGGAAGCGCGACGAGCAGCCGATGCCGGAGACGAAGACGATCCGCTCCCGGGGCATGTTCAGTTCCGGCATGAACGACTGCACGGCGGCGAGGATCGCGTAGTCACCGCAGCCGGGGCACCAGCGCACCTCCTGGTCGGACTTGAAGTCCTTGGCGGTGAGCTTGACCGCCACCGGCGTACCGCCGGGGCGTCCGTTGCGGGCGGGCTCAGACATTCTTCACGACCTCTTCCAGCATGGTCTCCAGCTCCGTGGCGGTGAACGGCAGGCCACGGACCTGGTTGTAACCGATCGCGTCGACCAGGTAACGGGCCCGGATCACGTGGGCCAGTTGACCGAGGTTCATCTCCGGGATCACCACCCGGTCGTAGTTGCGCAGCACCTCGCCGAGGTTGGCCGGCAGCGGTGCCAGGTGCCGCAGATGGGCCTGGGCGACCGACAGGCCACGCTGGCGCAGCGCCCGGCAGGCGGCGCCGATCGGTCCGTACGTCGACCCCCAGCCGAGCACCAGCGTCCGGGCGTCGCCGTTCGGATCCTCCACCTCGACGTCCGGCACCGGGATCGCGTCGATCCGGGCCTGCCTGGTCCGCACCATGAAGTCGTGGTTCGCCGGGTCGTAGGAGATGTCGCCGGTGCGGTCGGCCTTCTCCAGACCGCCGATGCGGTGCTCCAGGCCGGGGGTGCCGGGGATCGCCCACGGCCGGGCCAGCGTCTGCGGGTCGCGCAGGTACGGCAGGAAGGTCTTGCCGTCGTCGTCGTTGGCCTCGGTGGCGAACTCGACCTGCAGGTCGGGCAGGGAGTCGACCTCGGGCAGCAGCCACGGCTCGGAACCGTTGGCCACGTAGTTGTCGGACAGCAGCAGCACCGGGGTGCGGTAGGTGAGCGCGATCCGGGCCGCCTCGATGGCGGCGTGGAAGCAGTCCGACGGCGAGCGCGGCGCGATCACCGCGACCGGTGCCTCGCCGTGCCGGCCGAACAGCGCCATGTTCAGGTCGGCCTGCTCGGTCTTGGTCGGCATGCCGGTGGACGGCCCGGCCCGCTGCACGTCGACGATCACCAGCGGCAGTTCCAACGCGACGGCGAGCGAGATGGTCTCGCCCTTGAGCGCCACGCCGGGCCCGGAGGTGGTGGTGATGCCGAGGGCGCCGCCGTACGCCGCGCCGAGCGCCGCACCGACCGCGGCGATCTCGTCCTCGGCCTGCATGGTGACCACACCGAACCGCTTGTGCTTGCTCAACTCGTGCAGGATGTCCGAGGCCGGCGTGATCGGGTAGGCGCCGAGGAAGACCGGCAGCTTGGCCCGGACCCCGGCGGCCACCAGCCCGAGCGACAGCGCCGCGTTGCCGGTGATGTTGCGGTACGTGCCCGGGCGCATCCGGGCCGGGTTGACCTCGTAACGTACCGAGAAATCCTCGGTGGTCTCGCCGAAGTTCCAGCCGGCCTTGAACGCGGCGATGTTCGCCGCCACCAGGTCCGGGCGCTTGGCGAACTTGCGCTCCAGGAACCGGATGGTGGACTCGTAGGGCCGGGAGTACATCCAGGAGAGCAGACCCAGCGCGAACATGTTCTTCGCCCGCTCGGCGTCCTTCTTCGAAACGGACAGCTCGGCGAGCGCGCCGATGGTCATCGAGGTCAGCGCCACCGGGTGTACGGCGTACCCGTCGAGCGAGCCGTCGTCCAGTGGGCTGGTGGCGTACCCGACCTTCGCCAGGTTGCGGCGGGTGAACTCGTCGGTGTTGACGATGATGTCCGCGCCGCGCGGCAGGTCACCGAGGTTCGCCTTCAGCGCCGCCGGGTTCATGGCGACCAAGACGTTGGGCGAGTCGCCGGGGGTGAGGATGTCGTAGTCGGCGAAGTGCACCTGGAAGCTGGACACCCCGGGCAGGGTGCCGGCGGGAGCCCGGATCTCGGCCGGGAAGTTCGGCAACGTGGAGATGTCGTTGCCGAGCTGCGCGGTCTCCGAGGTGAACCGGTCGCCGGTCAGCTGCATGCCGTCACCGGAGTCGCCAGCGAAACGGATGACCACCCGATCCAGTTGACGGACCTGCTTGGTCACGTGAGCTGACCTCCTCGTTTCCTGCCGGCGGCGTGGATCGCCGGCCGTGCTGGGGCGGTTGCCGGCGGTCCTGCGGCTGTTGCCGGCCGTGGCGCTACCGTTGCCCGGCGCCACGATGGGTGTCCCGGTAAGGGCGTCCTAACCATGGTGACACTCTCAGCAGAGCCTACGTCGGATCGGGTCGGATACCCGGCTCGGGTCCGCCCGGTGGGACTGGAATCACCCGACGGTCACGGGGTGGCGACGTCGGTCTCCACCGCTCGGCCCACGCCGACCCGACGACCGGACGGTAGGCTGCCGGACATGCAGGGCTACCTCGGCTCGTACGCGACGTTGGGGCTGTTGCTGCTGGTCGGCGTCGCCTTCTTCACAGTCGGCTACGGCGCCAACCGGCTGCTACGGCCGGGGCGCCCGGCCGACCCGGTCGGTAAACGGGCCAGCTACGAGTGCGGCCTCGACCCGGTGGGCGGCGACTGGGCCCAGGCGCAGATCCGCTACTACGTGTACGCGTTCCTGTACGTGCTCTTCGCGGTGGAGGCGGTCTTCCTCTTCCCCTGGGCGGTGATCTTCGACCGGCCCGGGTTCGGCCTGGTCACCGTCGCCGAGATGGGCCTCTTCGTGACCGTCCTGGCGCTGGGCATCCTCTACGCCTGGCGCAAGAACGTGCTCCGCTGGACCTGACCTCCGCTGGACCTGACCACGGGTCGACCCGTACCCGCTCAGGCCAACGCCCGGCGGGACACCGCCGGCGGTCGGTCGCCCCGGATCGACGCCACCATGTCCAGCGCCCGCCGGGTCGCCGCGACCTGGTGCGCCCGGAACACCCGGGCACCCAACCAGGCGGAGACCGCCGTCGCCGCCAGGGTGCCCTCCAGCCGCTGGTCGACCGGCAGATCCAGGGTTTCCCCGATGAAATCCTTGTTGGAGAGGGCGACCAGGACCGGCCAGCCGGTGTCGACCAGTTCGGTGAGCCGCCGGGTGACCTCCAGCGAGTGCCGGGTGTTCTTGCCGAAATCGTGCGCCGGGTCGATCAGGATGCCGTCCGGCCGTACCCCGAGACCGACCGCGCGCTCGGCGAGGCCGGTCACGGTACCCACCACGTCGGCCACCACGTCGTCGAACGCGGCCCGGTGCGGTCGGGTTCGCGGCGCGGTTCCACCGGTGTGCGAGCAGATCAATCCTGCCCCGGTCGCCGCCGCGACCTCGGCGAGCCGGGGGTCCGCGCCGGCCCAGGTGTCGTTGAGCAGGTCGGCGCCGGCCACGACCGCCTCCCTGGCCACCTCGGCCCGCCAGGTGTCGATCGAGATGACCAGGTCCGGGAAGGCGGCCCGGACCGCCGCGATCGTGCCGACCGTACGGTCGATCTCCTCGGCCACGTCGACGGCGGTCCCGGGTCCGGCCTTCACCCCGCCGATGTCGACGATGTCCGCGCCGGCGTCGACCGCGGCGGCGACCGCGTGCAGGGCGGCGTCCGCCGCGAAGGTCGCGCCCCGGTCGAAGAACGAATCGGGCGTACGGTTGACGATCGCCATCACCGCGAGGTCCCCGGGTGCCAGGGACCGTCGGCCGAGCCGAAGCGTACGCCCCATCCGTGCCTCCGTTCCCGTCCCGCCTGCCAGGAGGCTATCCGGCTGCGGTACGCCAACTGCCGGCGGTCGCCGGGGCGGGAGAGCCCGCCGCGGGCCGGCGACTCGCCGCCGGGGGTCGCCCTCGCCGCGCCGGCATGTCACGATTCGGTCATGGATCAGTTTCTCCTCGTTCTGGTCGCCGCGTTGACCGTCGCCGCGGTCGTCTTCGGGGTCACCGTGCTCGTCACCGGCAACGACCCTGGGCTGGTCCCGGTCGAGCCGGACGGGCGGGCGGTCCCGCTGCCCGGCACCCGGCCGCTGCTGGAGCACGACGTCAGCCAGGTGCGGTTCGACACCGCGCTGCGCGGGTACCGGATGGCGCAGGTCGACCAGGCGCTGCGCCGGGCGGCGTACGACATCGGGTACAAGGACGAGTTGATCGAGGTGCTGCAGGCCGAGGTGGCCGCGCTGCGGGAAGGGCGGACCGAGGACGCCGACCAGTTGCGGCGGGCCCGGGACGCGGCCCTCGTGCCGGCCGTCGACCTGGCGGGGACCCCGGTGGCCGGCGCGTCGGCCGACCCTACCGAGTCGGCCGACCTCATCGCCGGCCCGACGGAGCCGGCCGGGGCCCTGGAATCAGCCAGCGCCGACCGGATCGAGTCCGTGCCCGCCGACGAGCCGCAGTCCGCGTCCGCCGACCGGTCGGAGTCCGCCCCGTCGCCCACGGCCGACGCAGCCGCCGGGCCGGGGAGCCGCCCGGCCGACGCAGCCGCCGGGCCGGAGATCCGCCCGGCCGACGGTGCTGCCAGGTGAGCGGTCCGAACGAGGCTGCCGCCGGCACCCCCGGCGCCGGCGAGGTGACCGCGACGGTCATCATCCGGGCCCCGGCCGAACGAGTCTTTGCCGCCTTTACCGCCTGGGAGCGGCAGTCCGAGTGGATCCCCTTCACCGATGTGAAGGTCGTCTCGGGCGACGGCGGCGAGGGCAGCCTGATCGCGGCAGTCACCGCGGTCGGTCCGGTGGCGTTGCGCGACGAGATGCGGGTCGTCCGGGTCGACGCTCCGTACGAGGTCCGGGTGGTGCACTGCGGCACCTTGCTGCGCGGCCCGGGAGTGCTGCGCTGCACTCAGATGGACCACGACCGCACCCAGGTCGTCTGGCACGAGTGGTTCCACCTGCCCGGTGGCGTCGCCGGCCGGGTGGCCTGGCCGTTGCTCTGGCCCGGTTCCAAGGTGAGTCTGACCCAGGCGTTGAAGAAGTTCGGCCGGCTGGTCGAGACCGGGGCGCTGCCGTGACCGGGCTGAGCGTCGGGGCGGACGGCCTGGCCCGGTGCGGCTGGGGCGCCGGTTCCGCCGACTACCGCCGGTACCACGACCAGGAGTGGGGCCGCCCGGTCCACGACGACGACGCACTGTACGAACGGCTGACCCTGGAAGCCTTCCAGTCCGGTTTGTCCTGGCTGACGATCCTTCGCAAGCGGGAGGCGTTCCGGGCCGCCTTCGACGGTTTCCGGATCGAGAAGGTTGCCGGGTACGGCCCGGCCGACGTCGAGCGGCTGCTCGCCGACGCCGGCATCGTCCGCAACCGGGCCAAGATCGAGGCCGCCGTGTCGAACGCGCGGGCCGTGCTCGACCTGCCCACCGGCCTGTCCGAGCTGCTCTGGCGACACGCCCCGCCGCCCCGGTCCGCCCGGCTCGCCTCGATGGACCAGGTGCCGGCAGTCACCGCCGAGTCGACCGCGTTGGCCCGGGAGCTCAAACGGCACGGCCTCCGGTTCGTCGGACCCACCACCGCGTACGCGTTGATGCAGGCGACGGGGATGGTCGACGACCATGTCGCCGGCTGCCACGTGCCGCCGCCGACCCGGCCCGGCGGTCCGGTCGTGGTCCGGTGATCCGCCGCCCCGCGTCGTGATGAGATAGGAGCATGCGCGAGATCAGTCAGCTCGACGATCAGCCCGCGACGCCCGGCCCGGCCCGGTCCGGCACCGGCGCCTGGGCGGTGGTCATCCCGGCCCAGCGCTACGAGGCGGAGCGGCTGTTCCACCACGACACGCTGGAATTGACCGGCCTCGACGGTGACCCCCGGCCGCCGTACGGTGCGCCGGTGCTGGTCGTCTCCGACGGTGACCCCCGGTTCGTCGTCGCGCTCGGCCGGATCGGCGGAGCCGGCGGCGGCGCCGAGGGCGGGGAGACCCGGGCGGCCGAGCCCGAACCGCTGGTGGTGCACTACACCTGCCGGGCCTTCGACGAGCCGGTGCCAGCGGCCGCCCTGCGGCTGACCGGGGCGGTGACCCCGGTGGACGTGGCCACCTACCGGTCATTGGCCGGCCGGCTTGCCCCGGCCGGTGACCGTCGCGCCTGGCTGGTCAGCGTCGACCTGCCGATCGAGGCACCGACGGCGGCGGAGGCGGTCCGGCTGTTCTGGTCGTACGTGCGCGAGCTCGGGCCCCGCGAACTGCCGGCCTTCGTCTACCCGAGCGGCAACGAGCTTGCCATGCAGGCGTTCGTGCTCGGTGCCGAGGCCAACCAGGACCCCGAGGAGGACGACTGACGGCTGCGGCCCGGTCAGCGGGCACGCGGCTCCTGGTCAGGCCGTGCCGGCTTCAGCGCCCGTCGAACACCGGCCGCTGCTTGGCGACGAACGCCGCCGTCGCCTGCCGGTGATCGGTGGTTGCACCACAGATCGACTGGGCCTGCGTCTCCGCGGCCAGCGCGTCGGCCAGCGAACCTGAGGCGCCGATGGACAGCGCCCGCTTGATCGCCCCGTACGCGACGGTCGGCCCGGCCGCCAACCGCTCGGCGAGTTCGTAGGCGACCGGCAGAATCTGCTCATCGTCGTCGACCAGCTGGTTGAGCAGCCCGATCCGGTGTGCCTCGGCGGCTGGCACCGGCTGTGCCAGCAGTAGCAGTTCGGACGCCTTCGGGTAGCCGACCAGCCGGGGCAACGCCCACGAGGCGCCGGTGTCCATCGCCAGCCCGACGTTGGCGAACGCCATCAGGAAGCTGGTCCGTGGCCCACCGATCCGCAGATCGGCCAGCATTGCCAGCGAAGCGCCGGCACCGGCCGCCGCGCCGCGGACCGCGGCGACCACCGGCTTGGACAGCCCGGCCAGCCGCGTGGCGATCGGGTTGTAGTGCTCCCGGACGGTGTCCAGCGGCTCAGCCGTCCCGGACTCCAGCGTCTCGACGTGTTCGCGCAGGTCCTGACCCACGCAGAAGGCCCGCCCGGCGCCGGCCAGCACCACCGCCCGGCAGCCGGGGTCGGTCTCCACCTCGGCCAGCGCGTCGCGCAGCGCCTCCTTGAGCTCGACGTTCAGCGAGTTGAGCGAGTCAGGCCGGTTCAGGGTCAACGTGACGACCGCCCCCCGACGGTCGACGATCAGTGCCTCGGTCACCTCGGACGCCCCTTTCGTTAGGCTGGCTGGAGTTTGCGTCGGTACGGCTCAGCGCGGGCCGCCGTCGCGCTGGCCGAGCTCCAGGCACCTGTCGACGTACCGGTCGGCGGCCGGGCGCAGCCGGGTGGCGTGCCGGTCGAAGAAGGTCGCCGCGCTCGTCCCAGGCCAGCGTTCCGGCAGCAGCGCCGGAGGGAGTTGCGGATCTCGGAACAGGAACCCACGCCAGGCGTGGACCAGCTGGAACCGGGCGGCGTACGCCTCCTCGTCGTCGCTGCGTACGGTCACCTTTGCCAATTTCGGTCGCTGCCCGGCGACGAACCGCTCGTAGGCCTGTCCGATCTCGGCCAGGTCCCAGGCGCGGCGGACCAGCGCGGCGGCCCCGGTGGTGCCGGCGGCGTGCGCGGCGGTGAACCGCTCGAACCGTACGCCGGCCTCGGCCAGCATGCCGTCGACCTCGCCGGCGGCCCGGGTCGCCACCCAGGTGTGCTCGTCCAGCATCCCGTAGCCGAGGTAGCTCAGGTTGGCGCACAGCCGTTGCCGGCCCCGCCGACCGCCGGGTGGGTCGAGTACCAGCAGGTCGAACTTGCCGTCCCAGCTGATTCTGCCGGTGCGGTAGATCCGGGCGGCCGCCTCGTCCAGCCGCCGGGCGGCTTTCGGGGTCAGCAGATAGCCCGGGCCGGCGGCCAGCCGAAGCGGTTGCAGCCATCCCTGCCGGACCATCCGGGAGACGGCGGTGCGTACGGCGGGCGGCGCGATCCCGAGCGGGGCCAGCAGCTTGACCAGGGCAGCAACGGGCGCGCGACCACCTCGTGGCCGAAGATGGTCACCGAACAGGTCGAAGAGCGCCGACCGTGCCTGCATGACCGCACATTGTGACAGCCCACTTCAAGATAAGCTAGACGCTGTCACAGCATTGTGGCCTCGGTTTGGGTCCGGCGGTGTTCATCAGGGAAAATCGTTGGTCGGCACCGTGGCAGTGGGATGCGGTGAGACTTACGAGGTGGCTGGGGTGCTCCCCAGCGGCCCTGGGGCAAGTCTGAGGGGAGACAACATGGCGGCGATGAAGCCGCGGACGGGCGACGGTCCGCTGGAGGTCACCAAGGAGGGCCGGGGCATCGTCATGCGGGTTCCGCTGGAGGGTGGGGGTCGACTCGTCGTCGAGATGACACCGGACGAGGCCAACGCGCTCGGTGATGCGCTGAAGGCCGCCGCAGGCTGATCGAGCCGGACCCGGGGCCGACGCTGGCCCACGGGTCGACATAGCGACGGTTGACGAGTCCGCCGATCCGGCCCCCGCCGGGTCGGCGGACTCGGTACGCCGTGGGCAGCACCCAATCCTGTACCTGGAGGTAACCCCGGCGTGTTCGCCATCCGTCTGCTGGCGGAGACCACCGCCGCCGGCACCATCGTCCTGCCCGTCGAGCCGGACCCCGGGCCGGCCGGCGCGCGGCTCGGACCACTGCCCGACCAGTTGGCGCTCGACGGCGACCGCGCGGAGTTCACCGCGTCGGCCGCCGCGATGCTGACCCGCACCGGGCACGACGGCAGCGCCGGCGAGATTCACGTGCTGCACCGGCCCCAGCACTCGCCGTACCAGGTGATCCTGGTCGGGGTCGGCCCGGCCGACGAGGCCGGCTGGCGGACGGCGGGCGCGGCTGTCGGCGGGCTGCTGCGCCGGGCCGTCGACGCCGAGCCGGTCGGCGGTCCGTGCCTGGTCGCCGTGCCACCGCAGGCGGGCCCGGCGGCGGTCCGCGGGTTCGCCGAAGGCTGCTGGCTGGCCGGATACCGGTTCACCGCGCCGGGCGAGTCCCGCCCGGTCGTACCGGGCGAGTCCCGCCCGGCAGCAGACACCGACCAGACACACGACGGTCTGCCGGTGGTGCTGCTCGCCCATCCGCCCACCGAGGCGGCCGAACAAGCGTTGCGGTACGCCCGGGCGACCGCCGCCGCCACCTACCTGGCCCGGAAGCTGACCAACATGCCGTCCTCGGTCAAGAACCCGGCCTGGTTCGCCGATCAGGTCGTCGCCGCGGCGGCCGACCGACCCGGGCTGACCGTCTCGGTACGCGGCCCGGCGGAGCTGGCCGCCGAGGGGTTCGGCGCGCTACTGGCGGTCGGCGGCGGTTCGGCGGCCGGTCCCCGCCTGGTGGAGATCGACTGGTCCCCGCCGCACGCCGGGCGGCACGTGGTGCTCGCCGGCAAAGGCATCACGTTCGACACCGGCGGGATTTCGATCAAGCCGGTGGACGGGATGAAGCTGATGCGCAAGGACATGGGCGGGGCCGCCGCGGTGGTCGCCACCGCCGTCGCGGCCGCCGACCTGGAGCTGCCGGTACGGCTCACCGTGCTGGTTCCGCTCGCCGAGAACATGCTCGGCGGCGCCGCGTTCCGCCCGGGTGACGTGGTGCGGCACTACGGCGGGCGGACCAGCGAGACCACCAACTCCGACGCCGAGGGCCGGTTGGTGCTGGCCGACGCGATCAGCTACGCGGTCAGCAGGTTCACCCCGGACTATCTGGTCGACCTGGCCACCCTCACCGGGGCGAACGCGATCGCCCTGGGCCGGCGTACCGCCGCGCTGTACAGCGAGGACGACGACCTGGCCGGAGCGCTGCTCGACGCCTCGGCGGCGGCCGGGGAGGGCGCGTGGCGGATGCCGCTGCACGCCGACTACGTCGAGTACCTGGGCAGCGAGATCGCCGACCTGTTCAGCGCCCCGGACCGGGGGGCCGGCTCGGTGGTGGCCGCGCTCTACCTGCGCGAGTTCACCGGGCCGTTGCGCGACCGTTGGGCACACTACGACATGTCCGCCCCGGCCTGGTCCGACGACGACCACGCCGAGCTGACCCGGGGCGCAACCGGCTGGGGGGTCCGGACGTTGGTGCGCTGGCTGACCGCGCTCGACCCGGCGGCATGACCGCCGGTCGCAGGTCAGCGCCGTACCGCCGCCAGCAGCCCGTCGCCGGCCGGCAGCAGCGCCGGCACCCACTCCTCGGCTTCCCGGATCGACTTGACCAGTTCACGGATGGCGACCGTGTCGGGGTCGCGCGCCGCCGGGTCGCCGATTCGGCCACCGGCCAGCGCCCCGTGTACCGCCAGGATGCCGCCGGGGCGCAGCAGCCGCAGCGCCGCGTCGACGATCGCGCCGAACTCGGCGCTGTCGCCGTCGACGAAGATCATGTCGTACACCGAGTCGGCCAGCCGGGGGAGCACATCGAGCGCCCGGCCGGTGATGATCCGGGTCCGCGACGTCGGGTAGCCGGCCTCGACAAAGATCCGCCGAGCCATCCGCTGGTGCTCGTTCTCCACGTCGATCGTGGTCAGCACCCCGTCAGGGCGCATCCCGCGCAGCAGCCAGACGCCACTCACCCCGGTCCCGGTGCCGATCTCGACGACGGCGCGCGCGTTACCGGCAGCGGCGAGCAGCCGCAGCGTCGCGCCAGCGTCCGGCGAGACCGGGCGCAGCCCGACCTCCTCGGCCAGGCTACGGGCGGTACGCAGCACCAGGTCCTCGGCGGCGTACCCGGTGACGAACTGGAGGGCCTGGGGCGCCGTCCAGGCAGGGGGTCGGGTGACCGGGTGGATGGCGCACCTCCAGCGAAGGGTCGGGCGGCGGTTGCCGGTACGAGCCTAGAGCGCCGCTGGTCGACCGGCTGGGCGGGCACCGGGGCAGACCGCTGTTCGGTGACCGCTGAATGTTCTTCGATTATCCGTGCAATCCTGGACGCGGAGCGATGTCACCGATCCGACCGGTGCCGTCGCGCTGGGGGATGGACTGGGAGGCAACCGTGACCGACGGCGGAAACTGGCGCCAGGCCGACGGGATCGCACCGCCGGGGCACCAGCCGCCGGTCGGCGGGTGGGCCGGGCCGTACGGCCCCGCACCGGCTCCGCCGTACCCGCCGGTGGCCGGTCCGCCGCCTTACCCACCGTCGTACGGTGCGTCGGTTCCGGTGCACCGACCGTCGGCCGGTGCGCTGTCGTACGGCCCGTCGGCGCAGCATTCGCCGTGGTGGTCGGACGCGCTGCGGGATCCCTGGCGTGATCCGTACGCACCGGCCGCGGTGGTGGTTGACGTCCCGCCGGGCGCCGCCGGCACCGGCGAGGGTCCGGAGCCGGTCGTCGAACCAGCGCCGGCGGTACGCCGTGGGTTCACGCCGTACGTGGTGGTGTCGGTGATCGCCGCGCTGCTCGCCGGAAGCCTCGGCGGTGCCCTCGGGTTTGCCTTCGCGGTGCGCGGCGGCGTCGCCGGAGCCGGCACCGTGCTCGGCGGCTCGCCGGCCGATCCGCCCGGGGCGGTGCAGCGTCCGGCCGACTCGCTGGCCGGGGTGGCCCAGCGGGTCCTGCCGAGCGTGGTGACCGTGCAGGTGAGCGGGCCGTCCGGGCAGAGCGTCGGCTCCGGCTTCGTCGCCACCGCCGACGGCTACGTGATCACCAACGACCACGTGGTCGGGGTGGGAGCGGAGGAGGCGACGGTGCTGTTCAACGACGGCTCCACCGCGCGAGCGTCGATCGTCGGTCAGGAGCCGGAGTCGGACGTGGCGGTGATCAAGGTCGACCGGACCGGGCTGACGCCGGTCGAGTTCGGCGACTCCGAGGCGATCGCGGTCGGCGATCCGGTGCTGGCCTTCGGCTCGCCGCTCGCCCTGACCAACACGGTCACCTCGGGGATCGTCAGCGCCCTCGACCGCACCATCCAGGCCGGCGAGCCCGGCGGCCAGGTGCGCTACTACGCGGCGATCCAGACCGACGCGGCGGTGAACCAGGGCAACTCGGGCGGTCCGCTGGTCGACGCCGCCGGCCGGGTGATCGGCGTCAACTCGGTGATCAAGTCGCTGGCCGCCGACGAGGAGACGGCCGGCAACATCGGTCTCGCCTTCGCCATCCCGATCAACCACGCGAAGCGGATCACCCAGGAGATCATCGACACCGGTACGGCCCGACGGACGATCTTCGGCGCCCAGGTCACCGATGCCGCCCGTACCCCCGGTGCCGGTGTCCGGCTCAGTGAGGTGGTCGACGGCGGGCCGGCGGAGGCAGCCGGCCTGCAAGCCGGGGACGTGGTGCTGCGGATCGACGGTCGGCCCCTGGACCAGGCGACCGACCTGATCGCGTTGGTGCGCAAGTACGCTCCCGGGTCGGTCGTGACGGTCGACTACCGTCGGGGCAGCGAGGCCCGGTCGGCCTCGGTGACCTTGGCCGCCGACGCCAAGTAACACCCGGTCGGCCCTCCCGGACCGGCTGGTGACGTGCGTACCCTTGCCTTCGACGGCGGCACAGGGAGGCCCGGAGCATGTTCGACAACCTGAACTGGTGGGAGATCGGTCTGCTCCTGCTGCTCGCTTTGCTGATCTTCGGTGACCGGTTGCCGCAGGTCATCTCCGACGGCCTGCGGATGCTGCGCAACCTGCGCAACATGGCCCGCAACGCCACCTCGGACCTCGGCCGCGAACTGGGCACCGACATCCAGCTCGAGGACCTGCACCCCAAGGCGTTCATCCGCAAGCACCTGCTCAGCGAGGAGGACGAGGCCGCGCTGCGCAAGCCGTTACAGGGTGTCTACGACGACCTGCGTTCCGACGTCAGCGGGGTCCGCGACGAGCTGCGTGAGGTCGCCGACGCGGCCGATCTGAAGTCCGCCGTCAAGCCGACGACGGTGACCGGTGGCGCCCGCAGGTCGGCTGCCACGACCGGCTCACCTGCCACGACCAGCCCGGCGGCCGATACCAGCCTGGCCGCCGGGACCAGTCCGGCCGCCGTCTCGGCCAAGCCGTTGGACGTCGACGCCACCTGACGGTCGTCAGCCGGACGCCACCTGACGGTCAGCCGGCGGACGGTCGCAGGCCCAGGGGCTTGCCCAGCAGCGACTCGCGGCGGACCGCGAGGCGGTCGGCGACCGCGTCGAGCGCCCGGGCCGCTGGTGCCTGCGGGTCGGCCAGCACGATCGGAGTGCCGCGGTCACCGGTCTCCCTTACCCGGGTGTCCAGCGGAATCTGGCCGAGCAGCGGCACCTGGGCGCCGACGGTGCGGGTCAGCGACTCGGCGACACTGCCGCCGCCGCCGCTGCCGAAGATCTCCATCCGTTCCCCGGTGGGCAGCTCCAGCCAGGACATGTTCTCCACCACGCCGACCAGCCGCTGGTGGGTCTGCAGAGCGATGGCACCGGCCCGTTCGGCCACCTCGGCGGCGGCCGCCTGCGGCGTGGTCACCACCAGGATCTCGGCGTTGGGCAGCAGCTGGGCCAGGGAGATCGCCACGTCACCGGTGCCCGGCGGCAGATCCAGCAGCAGTACGTCCAGGTCGCCCCAGTAGACGTCGGCGAGGAACTGCTGCAGCGCCCGGTGCAGCATCGGCCCACGCCAGACCACCGCCGCGTTGCCGGCGGTGAACATGCCGATCGAGATGACCTTCACGCCGTGCGACTGCGGCGGCATGATCATCTCCTCGACCCGGGTCGGCCGTCCCTCTGCACCGAGCATCCGGGGCACCGAATGTCCGTAGATGTCGGCGTCGATCACTCCGACCGACAGCCCGCGCGCGGCGAGCGCGGCCGCCAGGTTCACCGTCACGCTGGACTTGCCGACCCCGCCCTTGCCGCTGGCCACCGCGTACACCCGGGTGCGGGACCCGGGCTGGGCGAACGGGATGACCGGCTCGGCGCCGGCGGAACCGCCGCGCAGCTGCTCCTGTAGCGACTTGCGCTGCTCCGGGCTCATCACACCGAAGTCGACGTCCACCCCGGTGATCCCGGGCACCCGGGTCACCGCCTCGGTGATGTCGGTGCGAAGTTTGTCCTTCAACGGGCAGCCGGCGACCGTCAGCAGCAGCTCGACCCGTACCCGGCCGGCGGCGTCGACCGTCGCGGAGCGCACCATGCCGAGCTCGGTGATGGGGCGGCGGATCTCCGGGTCGTTGACCGTGGCCAGTGCGGCGTTGATGGCATCGTTGACGGTGCTGGTCGGTGCGGACATGCCCGCCATGCTACGTCGGGTGTGCAGGTCACCGCCGCTCACTGTCCGGTGGCCGCGGTCCCGCCCGGCTGGTTCGGTCGGGCGTCCGGCTGGTTCGGTCGGCTCTCCGGCGGCTGAGGTCCTTCCACCGGGCGGCGCTCCAGCCGGTGCCGGCGGTAGGCCTGCTCGTCGAGCTCCTCGGCCAGCCGGCTCAGCTCCGACCGCAGGAAGTCCCGGGTGGCCACCTCACTGACCGCCACCCGCAGCGACGCGATCTCGCGGGCCAGGTACTCGGTGTCCGCCTTCTGCATCGCCGCCCGCCGCCGGTCCTCATCCAGGGAGAGCCGGTCCCGGTCCGCCTGCCGGTTCTGCGCGAGCAGGATCAGCGGCGCCGCGTACGACGCCTGCACCGACAGCAACAGGGTCAGGAACGTAAAGGTGTACGGGTCGAAGCGCAGACTCACCGGGGCGAGGGTGTTCCACGCGATCCAGCTGACCACCGCCACGGTCATGTAGACGAGGAACCGTGCGGTACCCATGAACCGGGCGATCGCCTCGGCCCACTGCCCGAACGCCTCCGGGTCGTAGCGGGGCAGCGAGATCCGTCCCGGTTCGCGAGGCTGGTCCAGCCGGCCGGTGCTCCGGCGCAGGTCAGCCATGCCCGTCCCCACCCTCCAGCGGTGTGTCCCGGTCCCGCCAGTCCGGCGGCAGCGAGTGGTCCAGCACGTCGTCCACGGTCACCGCGCCGACCAGCCGGTTCGCCGGATCGACCACCGGCATCGCGACCAGGTCGTAGGTGGCCATCCGGCGGGTGATCTCCAACAGCGGGGTTTCCGGCTGCAACGGGTCGATGCCGCTGTCCACGACTCCACCCAGCAGCTCCGCCGGCGGCTCCCGCAGCAGCCGCTGGAAGTGCACCACACCCAGGTACTTACCGGTCGGGGTGGCCATCGGCGCCCGCGCCACGAAGACCTGGGCGGCGATCGCCGGCGGCAGCTGCGGCTCCCGAATCCGGGCCAGCGCCTCGGCAACCGTGGCGTCCGGGGTCAGGATGACCGGCTCGGAGGTCATCACGCTACCGGCGGTGCCCGCCTGGTACTGCAGCAACTGGCGTACCGAGTCCGCTTCGTCCGGCTCCATCAGGTCCAGCAGCACGTCCTGCTCCGGCGGCGGCAACTCGGCCAACAGGTCGGCCGCGTCATCCGGATCCATCTCCTCCAGTACGTCTGCGGCGCGTTCCCGGTCCAGGGCGGTCAGGATCGACACCTGGTCGTGTTCGGGCAGCTCCTCCAGCACGTCGGCGAGCCGTTCGTCGTCCAGCGCCGCGGCGATCTCCTGCCGCCGACTGTCCGGCAGATCCTGCAGGGCGTTCGCCAGGTCCGCCGCGCGCATCTGGTCGAGTACGGCAAGCAGCCCGGCCGTGCCCTGGGTGTCCGGTAGCCCGATCAGCCCGCGCACCCGGTGCCAGTCGAGCTGGTGCAGGTGACCGCGTCGGGTCAACCGCCCGGTGATCTCCCGGACCGCGACCCGGGTCAACGACCACTCGCCGACCCGGTTCGCCTCCATCGCGACGTCCACCACCGAGCCGGGCTGATCCTCCGGGTCGAAGCGGACCCGCCGGTCCAGCAGGTCTTCCAGCACCAGCAACTCGTTCGGCCGCTTCTCGAACCGCCGCAGGTTGAGGGTGCCGGTGCTGAGCAGCACCGACTCCGGGTCGATCGCGGTGACCCGGCCCATCGGCAGGAAGATCCGCCGACGCATCGGCATCTCCGCCACCAGTCCGACCACCTGAGGTGGCCGGTTGGTGGTCCGCAGCCGTACCACCGCGTCCCGGACCCGCCCGACCTGGTCGCCGTTGGGGTCGAAAACGGCGAGCCCGGCAAGCCGGGCGACGTACACCCTGGTCGCCGTAGTCACGGCCACAGCGTACGGGCCGTAGGGTTTGTTTCATGTCCAGCCTCGGGTACGAGATCGTCGACGTCTTCACCGACCGGCCGTTCACCGGGAATCCGCTCGCCGTGGTGTTCGGTGCCGATGTGCTGGCCGTCGACCAGATGCAGGCGGTCGCGCGGGAGTTCAACCTGTCCGAGACGGTGTTCGTCCTACCGCCCGGCACCCCGGACGCCAGCTACCGGGTGAGGATCTTCACACCGGAGAAGGAACTACCGTTCGCCGGGCATCCGAGCGTCGGCGCGGCGGTCACTGCCGGCCGGCGAGGCCTGGTGAGGGCGGGGACGGTGATCCAGCAGTGCGGTGCCGGGTTGCTGCCGGTCGAGCTGACCGAGCACGGGTACGCCACACTGCGCGGTGGCGAGCCGACTCTCGGGGCGCCGGTGGACCCGGCCCCGCTGCTGGCCGCGGTCGGCCTGACCGCGCAGGACCACACCGGTCCGGCGCCCCGCCGCGCCGGCTGCGGTCTGGAGTTCGATTACCTGTGCGTACGTCCCGACGCTCTGCCCCGGGCCAGGCTGGACCCGGCGGCCGCGGCCCGGGGCGGCGTCGGGATGGTCAGCGTGCTGACCTGGGCTGCGGCCGGCTCCACTGCCGGTTCCCCGGCCGGCTCCACTGCCGGTTCCCCGGCCGGACCCGCGCCCGGTTTCCCGGCGGGGGAGCCGGAGCAGCCGACGGCGCACTGCCGGGTCTTCTGCCCGGGAGCCGGGGTGACCGAGGACCCGGCTACCGGGTCCGCCGCGCTCGGCCTCGGCGTCTGGGCGGTGGGCAGCGGTCTGCTGCCGGCCAACGGCCAGTCACGCTATCTCGTCCGGCAGGGGGTCGAGCTCGGCCGTCCTTCGACGTTGGACTGTACGGTGACCGCGCTGGGGGGCCGGGCGCGGAGCGCCACCGTCGCCGGTCAGGTGGTGCCGGTCGCCAGCGGGCAGATCGCCGTACCGCCGTTTGTCGGCTGACCCTCGACCCGGCGTGGGTCGCCCGGTTGTCCGGATCGCGGCCCGGCGCAGGCCCGGCGCGCTTCAGCGCCGGCGGACCCGGTGCAGGCGGAATGGACGACGGGTCGGCCGGGTGACCGTGCTGGGGCGGGGCGGCGCGGCGAGCGATCCGTCCGGCAGTGACGCGCCGGCCGCCACCGGCGGCCCGGCCGGGGTCAGGCGGTACAGCTGACACTCGTCGGCCCACCGGCGCACCAGGTCGGCCGGGCTGCCCGGGGCGTTCAGCCGTTTGGCGGCAACCTGGGCCGCGATCGACTCCCAGTCAGGGTCGGCCGGCTCGATCAGCGTCACCTCAGCGGGCCAGGACACGATCCGGCCGCCGTGATCGCCCCGCAGGGTCACCGTCGCCGGTACGCCGGCCGCCAGCCCGGCGGCGGCCTGTTCGCCGGTACCGGTCACCACGTGCAGCGAACCGTCGGCCGGCACGCACCACAGGGCCCGGGCGGGCGCGCCGTCGACCGAGACCCACGCGACCGCGGCCTTCTTGCCGGCCTCGTCCACCAGTGGGGCGGCCTCGCCGGTCTCTGCTGGGTCGGGCATGCCGACCATCCTGCCGTAGTCCCAGCGCGGTGTCGCGCCGCAGCCGGCTCGCAGATGACGCCCTGGCCTGTCGACGGTCTGTTGCCGGCCCGTCGACGCGGTCCCGGTGCACGGACCCGGTCGGTAGTCTGTGAGGATCAGATCCCGTGTCCTCCGGTGCCCACCCCTCCGGTCCGGGCGGCCGGGGTGAACTGCTCGCCACCGGTGCCACCGCGATCGCCGTACTCGCCGTGTCCACCTCGGCGCCGCTGATCGCGTTCGCCGCCGCGCCCGCCCTCGCCGTCGCCTTCTGGCGCAACGTGCTGGCCACCGGTGCGGTCGCGCCCTTCGTACTGGCCCGGCGTCGGCCTGAGCTGCGGCTGCTGGCCCAACCGGGCGGCCGTAGCCAGGCCGGCTGGAGTGCGCTGGCCGGTGTCGCGCTCGCCGCGCATTTCGGCACCTGGATGCCGAGTGCACAGCTCACCTCGGTGGCGACCGCCACCGCGCTGGTCGCCACCCAGCCGGTCTGGCAGGGCCTGATCGCCCTGGCTCAGGGCCGGCGACTGCCGCTGGTCACCTGGGGCGGGATCGGTCTCGCGGTGCTCGGCGCGGTGCTCGCCACCGGCGCCGATGTCGGGTTCGACGCGCAGGCTGTCCTCGGTGACCTGCTGGCCCTGGCCGGGGCGGTCTTCGCCGCCTGCTACACCGCGCTCGGCGAGCAGGCCCGGCAGACGATCAGTACCACCACGTACACCACGATCTGCTACGGCGTCTGCGCGGGCGTGCTGCTCGTCGTCTGCCTGGCCGGCGGGATCCAACTGACCGGATTCCCGGGCTCGGCCTGGTTGGCGGTCCTCGGCCTGGTGGTCGGTGCCCAGCTGCTCGGCCATTCGATGTTCAGCTACGCCCTGCACAAGATCCCCGCGACCACCGTCAGTGTGCTCATCCTGCTGGAGGTGCCCGGTGCCGCGCTGATTGCCTGGCTGTGGTTGGGCCAGGTGCCCCGTACCGCCACGTTGCCCGGGCTCGGGTTGCTGCTGGTCGGTGTCGCGGTGGTCGTACTCGGCGGGACCCGCAGCCGCACGTCGCCGCCGCCGCTGCCGCCGGAGGCCGGTCCACCGGCCTGACCCGGACCTCGCCCCGGCACCGCCCGGCCCCGGCCGGCCCGCCGCTACCCGGCCGGCCCGCCGCCAGGCTCAGACGCCGGCCGTGGTGTTGAGCATGGTGATGATGAATCCGAAGTAGACCACCGTGAACAGTGCAATCAGCACCCCGAAGCCGACCCCGCACCAGCCGATGATCACGCCGGCCTGGGCGAGCCCGTCGCCCTGCTGGCCGGTCCGGTGAATCTCGTCGCGGCCCCGGCGCCCGAGGTAGACCGCGATCCCACCGAGCAGCGGGCAGCTGAACAGGCTGACCAGCGACACGATGAACGACGCGAGTGCCATGCTGTTCGTCGGTTGCGGCGCGACGTAGCCGTACGGGTACCCGCCGTACGGGTACCCGCCGGCCGGATTGCCCGGTGGCGGGTACTGGCCCGGCGGCGGTAGCTCGCCGCGTGGCGGTTGTCCGTCGGCCGGTGCCGGCCCAGCGCCGGCCGACTGGGACTGCGGTGCTGGCGGGCGGATCTGGCCGCCGACGTCTGGCTCCTTCACCCGGATCTCCTTCTGTGGGCCCGGCTGCTGCTAGCTCTGGCTGATGCTGGCTGCGATCGCGATCGTGACGAGAACCGCCCCGGCCAGCCCGAGACCGAAGGCGATCCAGCCGGTGATCACCCCGGCCAGTGCCATCCCGTCGCCCTGCTCCGGACGACCCTGCTCGGCCGCGGTGCGGATCTGACGCCGGGCGGAGTGCCCGAGCAGCGCGCCGACGATGCCGATCAACCCGGGCACCAGGTAGCCGCACAGCCCGACGATGCCGAGGACGCCGAGGACCAGCGCGGCGATCGCCCGGCCGTTCATCGGCATCGGGGCGGGCGGCGGATACGGGTAGCCCGGCGCGGCGTACCCGGCAGGCGGGTAGCCGGTCGCCGGGTAGCCGGTTGGCTGCTGGCCGGGCACGCCGTACCCGGCTGGCTGCTGGCCGGGCGCCGGGTAGCCGGCCGGCGAGTGGTGGCTCGGCCAGGACGGATCGCTCCAGTTCCCCGGCTGCTGGGGTTGGCTCATCGGCGGTGGTCTCTCTGCGGGAGGGTTCGCCCGATCACAGTAGTCGGTACCGGCGAACCGCTCATGGGCGGCGTCGTTGCCCGCGACGGCGCAAGCGGGCAGGATCAGTCCATGGTTTCTGACGTACGAGCCGTGATCGGCAGCGCTGGACAGGACGCCGGCCCACCCCCGTCCCCGGTCGCCACCCTGCGCCCCGGGTCGGACCAGCGCTCGGCCGCCGTCGCGTCCGGTCCGGAACGGGCCGGGACGGATCCGGACGGTGCGGCCGGGCCGGCACCTGAGCTCGGCACGTTGCGTCTTGACGGCCGGGTCGCACTGGTGACCGGTGCTGGCAGCTCGGACGGGATCGGTTTCGCCACGGCCCGACGGCTCGGCGAGCTCGGCGCCCGGGTGGCGATCGTCTCCACCACCCGGCGGATCCACGAGCGGGCGGCGGAGCTCGGCGCGACCGGGTTCGTCGCGGATCTGACCGACGAGGCCGAGGTCGGCGCGTTGGCGGACGCGGTGTCCGAACAGTTGGGCGACGTGGAGGTACTGGTCAACAACGCAGGGCTGGCCAGTCGGGCAAGCCCGGAGGTGTTGCGGCCGGTGGCCCAGCTCACCTTCGAGGAGTGGCGGGCGGAGATCGACCGTAACCTCACCACCGCGTTCCTGTGCAGCCGGGCCTTCATCGGTGGGATGTCGGAGCGTGGCTGGGGTCGGATCGTCAACCTGGCAGCCACCGCCGGGCCGGTCAACGCGCTGCCCACCGAGGCGGGGTACGCGGCTGCGAAGGCCGGCGTGGTCGGGCTCACCCGGGCGCTGGCGATGGAGATGGTCGCCGACGGCGTGACCGTCAACGCGGTCGCACCGGGCACGATCTACACGGCCGCGTCGACGGTCACCGAGCTCAAGCAGGGCATGGGTACGCCGATCGGCCGTCCCGGCACCCCGGACGAGGTGGCCGCGGCCATCGCCTTCTTCTGCTCGCCGGCCGCCTCCTACATCACCGGCCAGATGCTCGTCGTCGACGGTGGCAACAGCGTCCGGGAGGCCGAGTACCGCTGATCGGGTCAGCCGGTCCGGGTGAGGCCACCGAGGGCTCGTTCGACGGCCGTGCACCGGTCCTCGACGTAGTCGATACCGGCCGCGGCGGCGATGTCGCGGGCGACCGGCGAGGCGATCCCGCTCTGCAGCCACACGGCGGGGGCGCCGATCCGCACCGCGGCACGTACCACCTCGACGGCCTCCGGTACCGGCCGGAAGACGTTGACCAGATCGACCGGTACGTCGAGCTCGGCGAGGCTCGGGTAGGTCGGCTGACCGAAGATCTCGGCGACGTGCGGGTTGACCGGAATGACCCGCCAGCCGTAGCGGATGAGCTGCGCCGGCACGCTGTGCGCCGACTTCGCCGGGTCACGTGACGCGCCGACGACGGCGATGGTCCGCGCGTCGGCCAGGATCTGTTGCGGAGTCCTCACCCGTCGAGCCTAGTTCCCGGTGACGCCGTCCGCCTCGTCGATCCGGCGGGCGGCACCCGGCCCGGTCGGGGACAGGCCGTGCCGGCGGGCGGCCATCCGCACCCGGCCCACGACCTCTCGCTGGTACGCCTGCGGCAGGTAGGATCCGGAGCGGAACAGCGCCCGATAACGCGGGACGAGATCGGGGCGGGTCCGGCCAAGCCAGGCGGCGTACCACTCGCGGGCGCCGGGGCGCAGATGCAGCGGCAGCGGGGTGACGCTGACCGCGCCGGCCCGGGCGATCGCGCCGACGGTGGCCTCGATCGACTCCGCGTCGTCGGTCAGCCCGGGCAGGATCGGCGCCATCAGCACCCCGACGTCGAAGCCGGCGTCGGTCAACGCGCGGACCGTGTCGAGTCGTCGGGACGGGCTCGGCGCGCCGGGCTCGACCGCCCGCCACAGGGGCTCGTCGACGAACCCGACCGACATGGCCAGGCTGACCCGGGTGACCTGGGCGGCCCGGCGCAGCAGCGGCAGATCCCGCAGGATCAACGTGCCCTTGGTGAGGATCGAGAACGGATTGGCGGCGGCACTCAGCGCGTCGATGATTCCGGGCATCAGCCGGTAGCGTCCCTCGGCGCGCTGGTAGCAGTCGACGTTGGTGCCCATCGCGATCGGCCCGCCCGACCAGCCGGGGGCGGCCAGCTCCCGGCGGAGCAGCGCCGCGGCGTTGACCTTCACGACGATCTTCGTGTCGAAGTCGAGGCCGGCGTCGAGGTCCAGGTAGGTGTGGGTGTTTCGGGCGAAGCAGTATGTGCAGGCGTGGCCGCAGCCGCGGTACGGGTTGACGGTCCACTCGAACGGGACGCGGCCGGAGCCGCGTACCCGGTTGATGATCGACCGGGCGTGGATCTCGTAGAAGGTCATCCCGGCGAAGCCGGGCGTGTCGAAGGTGCGCTGCACGGCCTCGGGCAGCGCCAGCGGCAGGGGTGGAGCCGCCGGCGCTGCCCCCGGAGGGACCTGCTGGTCGGGGGGAGCCGACAAGGTGTCCCAACGCATGGCCATCATTCGAACATATGTGCGACGCCGGAGCAAGTCGGCGGGCCGGTCGGATCACCCAGGTCCGTGCCGGTCGGATCGCACTGGTCCGTGCCGGTCGGATCGCACCGGTCCGCGGTGGTCAGCTCCCACCGGTCCGGGGCGGCCCGGCGCTGTCCCGGCGGACGAGCTCGGCGCCGATCTCCTCGATGAGCGGTGGGCGTGCCCCGCCGGACGACTGCAGCGCCAGCGTCATCGCCCGGGCGCCCATTTCGGCCAGCGGCAGCCGTACGGTGGTCAGCGCCGGGGTGACATCCCGGGCGACCGGCATGTCGTCGAAGCCGACCACGCTGAACTGGCCGGGCACGACGATGCCGCGGGAGCGCAGCAGCGCCAGTACGCCGATCGCCATCGAGTCGTTCAGTGCCGCGATCGCGGTCAGTCCGGGCTCGGCATCCAGCAGGCTGGCCGCCGCGGCGGCGCCACTGGCCCGGTCGAAGTCGGCGTACGCCACCCGCCGGGCCGGCAGCTTCTGACCGTGTTCGCGGGCGGCCCGACGCAGCCCGGCGAGCCGGTCGGTGGTGGTGGTCAGCGCCTTCGGCCCGGCGACGACCCCGAAGTTGGTGTGCCCGAGGGAGTGGAGCTCGGCGCCGAGCAGGTAGCCGCCCATCTCGTTGTCCGGCACCACTGCGTCGCCGGCATGCTCGTGCCGGCCGATCACCGCCACCCGCCCGCCGGTGCGCTCGTACACCCGCAGCTTGCCGGCGAGCGTCGCGGTGAACGCTTCGTCGTGGTAGCCGGATCCGGCGAGGACGATCGCCGCCACCTGGTGGGCGCGGAGCAGCTCGACGTACTGCAGTTCCTTGTCCGGGTCCCGGTAGCTGTTGCAGATGATCACCAGCCGGCCGTGTTCGGTCGCCACCCGTTGCAGGCCGCGGGTGATCTCCGCGAAGTACGGGTCGGACACGTCGTGCACGATGACGCCGATTGCGCTGCGGTGCGACCGGGCCAGTGACTGCGCGTGGGCGTTCGGGACGTACTGCAGCTCCTCGACCGCAGCCAGTACCCGCTCGCGCAGGGCTTCGGTGACCGGTTTGCTGCTGCCGTTGATGATCCGCGAGGCGGTGGCCGGGGACACGCCGGCGCGCTTCGCGACATCGGCCAGTGTGGCCACGACCCGCTCCTTTCCCGGGCTCCCGCAGCGGAGCGGGAGCCGGCCAGGCCGGAGGCTCGCGGCATTGTGCGCGGCCCGGAATGCTTGCGGTGAGGATAGCGTGACTGGCCGGCGGTGAGCCGGGAAAGCCCTTGCCGAACGCCGTGGAGAGGCAGTAGCGTACGCCGGAAAGCGCTTACCTCAGGGGTTCCCACTGCCTCGCTGACCTGCGCCGGACACCTGACACTTCCCGCCAGCCCAACTTTCTCGCTAGCACAGCTCGCTAGCACGAACTCCCACCACCACCACTTCGAAGGAGGCGAGGCATGGCCCGCACCACCATCGGGATCATCCTCAACGGTGTCACCGGTCGGATGGGATACCGGCAGCACCTGGTCCGGTCCTTGCTCGCCATCCGGGACCAAGGTGGACTGTTGCTGGCCGACGGCACCCGGCTGTGGCCGGAACCAGTGCTGGTCGGGCGGAACGAGAACAAGCTGCGTGAAGTCGCCGACCGGCACGGCCTCACCGAGTGGACCACCGATCTCGCCGCCGCGATGGCCCGCCCCGACCTGCAGATCTACTTCGACGCGCAGGTCACCGCGCAGCGGGAGAAGTCGCTGCGGCTGGCGATCGAGGCGGGCAAACACATCTACACCGAGAAGCCCACCGCCGAGGATCTGGCCGGTGCGGTCGACCTGGCCCGGCTCGCCGACGCGGCCGGGATCAAGCACGGTGTCGTGCAGGACAAGCTGTTCCTGCCCGGCCTGCGTAAGCTCGATCGGCTGGTCAAGGGCGGCTTCTTCGGCCGGATCCTGTCGGTACGCGGCGAATTCGGCTACTGGGTGTTCGAGGGGGACTGGCAGTCCGCGCAGCGGCCGTCGTGGAACTACCGGGCGGCGGACGGCGGCGGGATCACCGTGGACATGTTCCCGCACTGGCACTACGTGCTGGAGCAGATCTTCGGCCGGGTGACGTCGGTGACCGCGCAGGTGGCCACTCACGTCGACCGCCGCTGGGACGAGTCGGGCGAACCGTACGACGCCACGGCGGACGACGCCGCGTACGGCATCTTCGAGATCGACCGGCCGGGGCCCGACGGTGGCCGGATCATCGCCCAGATCAACTCGTCCTGGGCGGTCCGGGTGTACCGCGACGAACTGGTGGAGTTCCAGGTGGACGGCACCGAGGGCAGTGCGGTCGCCGGGTTGCGCGACTGCCGGGTCCAGCACCGCTCGACCACGCCGAAACCAGTGTGGAACCCGGACCTGCCGGTCACCGAGGAGTTCCGCGCGCAGTGGCAGACGGTGCCCGACAACGAGGAGTTCGACAACGGGTTCAAGGCGCAGTGGGAGCTTTTCCTGCGGCACGTCGTCGAGGACGCCCCGTACGGCTGGGACCTGTGGGCCGGCGCGCGGGGGGTGCAGCTCGCCGAACTGGGCCTGCGGTCGGCACGGGAGGGCCGGCGGATCGAGGTGCCGGAGCTGACCGGTGAGTGACCCGTTCGCCGGGATCGAGGTACCGGCGGCCGGTGTCGGGCCGGTGCCGCCCCGGTTCGCGCTCAACGCGGCGACCACCCGACGCTGGCCGCTGCCGGAGCTGGTCGCCGGCTGCGTCGCCGTCGGGGTCCGCGGGGTCGGCCTGTGGCGCGAGGAGACCGCCGCGTACGGACTGCGCCGCACCGCCGAACTGTGCCGGGGTGCCGGTCTGCCGGTCACCTCGCTGTGCCGGGGCGGCTTTTTCGGCTCGGACGACTGGTACGACGACAACCGGCGCGCCATCGACGAGGCCGCCGAACTCGGCGCCCCGGTCCTCGTGCTGGTCTCGGGCGGCCAGGACGGCCGAGATCTGGATGGTGCCCGGGCCCGGGTCGGTGACGCGGTCGGCCGACTGGTTCCGTACGCGTTGCAGGCCGGGGTGACCCTGGCGATCGAGCCGTTGCATCCGATGTTCTGCGCCGACCGGTGCGTGGTGTCGACGCTCGGCCAGGCGCTGGATCTCGCTGAGCCGTACCCGGCGGAGGCGGTCGGCGTGGTGGTCGACACCTACCACGTGTGGTGGGACGACCAGGTGTGGGCGCAGATCGAGCGGGCCGGTCGGGCCGGTCGGATCGCCTGCTTCCAACTCGCCGACTGGATCACCCCGCTGCCGGCGGGGGTCCTGCTGGGACGCGGTCTGCCGGGCTCCGGCTGCATCGACCTCGGCAGGTTCGCCACGGCGGTGGACGCGGCCGGCTACACCGGGCCGGTGGAGGTCGAGGTGTTCCACGAGCTGGTGTGGCAGCGACCGGGAGCCCAGGTGCTGGCGGCCACGGTCGCGGGCTACCGGTCAGCGGTCGGCGACCGGTAGCCCGCCCTGACCGTGCACGGTCAGTGGTTGTGCGATGCCAGCTGCTTGCGAACGTCGTCCATGTCGAGCGCCCTGACCTGCTCGATCAGCGACTCCAATGCGGACTCCGGGAGCGCGCCGGGCTGCGCGAAGACGACGACGCCGTCGCGGATGGCCATGATCGTCGGGATTGACCGGATGTCGAACTTGGCGGCGAGCGCCTGCTGCGCCTCGGTGTCCACCTTGCCGAAGGTGATGTCGGTGTGCTTCTCGGACGAGCGCTCGTAGACGGGCGCGAACCGCACGCAGGGTTTGCACCAACTCGCCCAGAAATCAACCAGGACGATGCCGTCGCCGGAGGTTACCTCGTCGAAGTTCTCGGCGGTTAGCTCAGCGGTTGCCATCGATGTCTCCGATCGCCAGATGTGGGGCCGTGATTCCCCGGTCTACCGTGGGAAACCGCTCTGCGTGCTACGGCATTCCCGATCGATACCTTGCGAAACGCGCCAACTCGCGGTCACTCATCGTGATGGGAGCGTTTCCAGCAGTTCTTGCAGGTGGTGCCCGGTTTCATCGAAAAGTGGCGGGGTGACTAGGACAAACACCGCCGCTGGTGGATCGGTTGGGTCTTCGGTTTGACTACTCACTGTAACGTAACAAAACGATAACTGTGACTTCCGTCTCCGCTCCTGCCCTTCCCGAGCCGGGGTGGGTCCGGCAGAATCTCAAGGCATCAGAGCGTGGACGGCGGGTGCCGGGGAGGGCCCCGCCGTTCATTGCGTCCAGGCCCGGAAACGAGGCCCGTCCAGGAGCGCGGGGACGCGCGGCCACCGGCCCACCGGTCGCCCCTGGGGCGCGACGTCCCGCATCCCGGTGCCGGTGTGACGGGTCCGTAGGCTCTGCAGAGCGTGGAACAGTGGCAGAGCGCAGCGCGGTCGGGTCCGCCGGTCGGCGACGGAGTCAGTGACGACGCCCGGGCCGACGTGGCGCAGATCGGCGTCGGCCCGTGGCCCGGTGACTGGCCCTCGGACCCACGTTACGACCCCGAACTGCTCGCCGCCGGGGACCGCCGCAACGTCGTCGACCGTTACCGGTACTGGCGCCGCGAGTCGATCGTCGCCGACCTCGACCAGCGCCGGCACTCGTTCCATGTGGCGATCGAGAACTGGCAGCACGACCTGAACATCGGCACGGTGGTCCGTAACGCGAACGCCTTTCTCGCCGCCGAGGTGCACATCGTCGGGCGGCGTCGGTGGAACCGCCGGGGTGCCATGGTCACCGACCGGTACCAGCACGTCCGCCACCACGCCGACATCGCCGGTCTGCTGGCCTGGGCAGGTCGGCTCCGACTGCCGGTCGTCGGGATCGACAATTTGGCCGGTTCCCGGCCGATCGAGACGGTACGGTTGCCGCGCCGCTGCGTCCTGCTGTTCGGACAGGAGGGCCCCGGTCTGTCCGACGACGCCCGGGCCGGCTGCGAGCTGCTGTTCTCGATCGCCCAGTACGGTTCCACCCGGTCGATCAACGCCGGCGTGGCGAGCGGCATCGCGATGCACGCGTGGATCCAGGCGCACGCCGGGCCACCGCCGGACCCCGCCGGGCCACCGGCACCGACCCGGCGGTAGCCGCGCACGGGCCGGACGGCAGCCGCGTCGACCGGGCTGAGGCCGGGTGGACTCGGGCGGTAGCGGCGAAGGTCCTGGCCAGGTGGGCGTACCGACCCGCGACAGAGGGAAAGAACGACCGAAAAAGCCGGTTCGCTTGACGGGGGAGCGGCGCGGCGAGCAACGTGGGTGGCGTGGGTGTGATGGTGAGCTGTCCTCGCTGCGGAGGCCCGGTGCGGCCGCCTGACCTGATGCACACCGAGTCCCGCTGTGACGGCTGCGGGCCGGTGCCCCCGCTGCACGTCGCCGAGCACATCGGGGCCGAGATCGTCGCGAGTGTGGCGCACCGGCTGCTGGCCACCGCCGGGCCGGGTGCGGCCGCGCCGGTGCCACTGTGGGCGATCTGGCCGCTGCTGGCAGGCTGGACGTTGACCGGTGTCGGCTGGGTCGGCGACGACCGGGAGGCGGTCCGGGCGACGGTCACCGCGTTCAGCGGCCCCGCTCCGGTCTCCGGCGGGCCGGCAGATCTGGTGCTGGTGGCCGAGGAGCCCGGGGTGGGTCTGGGCACCCGGTTCGCCGGGCTACCCGGCCCGGATCCCGGGCAGTTGCTGGCCGGAGTGCTCGGTGACCGGCCGGCGGTCGGTGACCGTCGATCCACCGGCGGTAGCGGTCCGGGCGGTGGCGGTCCGCACGCCAAGTTGCGGGCTGGTGGACATCCGACTCCCTTGTGGTCGATTCCGGCCGAGCCGGACCGCTGTGCCTACGTCGGCGAGGCGCGCGGCCTGTGGCTGTACGCAGTGGCCTGGCCGGCGAACGCCGGCTACCTGCTGGCCGAGGAGATCGTCCTGCACGACCTGTCCGAGGAGGTGCCGGCCGGGATCGTGTACGGCGCGCCGTCGCCGTACCTGCACGGGAAAGCGTGAACACCTTTTCCCACGATCAACTACACCACCGTGGGACGATGGGCTGATATTCTAGTAACGCCGGGACGAGCGTCGCGGCGCGCCACACGGAGGGGGATGGCCCGCAATGGTCAAGAAGGTCCTCACCTGGGGCGGAATCGCGTTCCTGATTTTCTTCGTCGCGTTCCGGCCTGACTCGGCGGCCGACGTGTTCAAGTCGGTGGGCGGCGGGATCGTCGACATAGCGCAAGGGTTCGGCGACTTCTTCACCAGCCTCGTGGCCTAGTCGCCCATGGGCAACCCCTCCGAGCCCCCCGACGCTGACGACGAGGCCGCACGCCGGCGCCGTCAACGCGACACCGAGCCGATTCCGCAGATCCATCCGGAGGACGGCCCCCACTTCGGTGCGGGGCCGTCCTACGGGGATGGTCCGGCGTACTCGGATGGTCCGGCGTACGCCAGCAGCGCCGGTTACGGCGGCCGGTCCGGCGGTGGCACCCGCCAGGTGCCCGACGAGCCGATCATCAGTTACTCGCCGCCGGACATCTCCGCCGACGAGCTTGCCGGCCTGCAGGTCGACGCCTCCGGCATGCCGGTGCAGCCGCGCCGGGTGCTGCCACTTGAGGACGAGCCGACCCCGCTGGTCGCGCGGTACCTCTTCCCCACCGAACGCTACCGGGGCGAGTGGAAACGGCACTGGATCCACCTGATCACCCCACTGCTGATCGGGGTGGTCGCGACCTTCGTCCTCGGCTACCTCTCCGGCTTTCTCGCCGGGCAGGACGTCGGTGGGCTGACCACGGTGGCGGTGCTGCTCTGGCTCGGTGTGCTCGGCTGGGTCGGCTGGAAGATCGCGGACTGGTGGTTCGACCGCTTCATTCTCACCAACAAGCGGGTGATGGTGGTGAACGGCATCGTCACCCGTAACGTGGCGATGATGCCGCTGCTGCGGGTGACCGACATGAAGTACGAGCAGTCACCGCTCGGCCGCTTCCTCAACTACGGCACGTTCATTCTCGAGTCGGCCGGCCAAGAGCAGGCGCTACGCGAGGTCAAGCACCTGCCGAACCCGAACGAGCTCTACCTCCGGGTGGTCGAGGAGATGTACGAGCCGCAGGCTGTGGAGGCACGGTTGAGCAAGGACGAAGCCGCCGCCAAGGCGGAAGACGGAGCGTGACGGCGTCGCGGTTGCGTCCTTCCGCCCGGCCCCGCCACCGGTCGGTCCGACCCCGACACCGTCCTGTCCGGCGTACCGTGTCCGGCGACGGGGGGAGGTAGCCGATGACGCCCAGGGACTCCGTGGAGGAGGACTTCCGCGAGTTCGTCGCATCCCGTTCCGGGGCGCTGCTGCGTACCGCCTATCTGCTCGCCGGTGACTGGGCGACCGCCGAGGACCTGCTGCAGACCGCGCTGACCAAGACGTACCTGGCCTGGAAGCGGCTCGGCCAGATCGAGGCGGTGGAGCCGTACGCCCGCCGGGTGCTGGTCAACACCGCGACCAGTTGGTGGCGTCGACGCTGGCACGGTGAACGTCCCACGGAGACGCTGCCGGAACGGGCCGGCCCGGACCTCATCCAACAGCAGCTGGACCGGGACGTGCTCTGGCGCCATGTCAAGGCGTTGCCAGCCCGGCAACGTGCGGTACTGGTACTGCGCTACTACGAAGACCTCTCCGAGGCCCAGACCGCCGCGCTGTTGAACATCTCACCGGGCACGGTGAAGAGTCAGACTTCCCGGGCGCTCGGCACGCTGCGCAAACGGCTCGCCGCCGAGGAACCACACCTCGCTCCGGCCACAGTCACATCCCGCCCAACCCGGCCCGCCGTGGCGGTGCCGACCACCGCCCGCCCGCTGCCGGCACCGACCCAGGCGGCACCGGTCCGATCCACCCGAGTAGTGGTGTAGCGAACCGGTGACTCCCCTTTCCGGACCGCCCAGCGACAACCTTCCACCGACACGGCGGCGTCCATCTGTCGTGGCGACCGACGACCTTGAGCGAGCGCTGCGGCAGTGCCTTAGCGACCAGGCCGTCGACCCACCCGCGGTCGCCGATCTCGCCGACCGCGCGGTGCGTCGGGCCCGGCGGTCCCGCCGGGCCCGCAACGGAGCCGCTGCGGCGGTCGGTCTCTGCCTGTTCGCCACCGCCGGCGTCGCCAGTAGCCATCTGCTGGTCGTTGACGGCTTGGAACCGCCGACCCTGGCTGAACCGCTGGCGGTGACCGGCGGGGACGTCGCAGCCAGCACCCCGGCCGCTCCGGCTGCCCCGCTGCCGTTCAGTGAAGACCTGCGCAGTCAACCGCTGGCCGCCACCCAGGCACCTCCGGTCGACCTCGTGGTGGCCGGCGAACTGCACACCGTCGACGGCCAGCGGATGGACCTCGCCCAGATCGGTGGCGTCGCCCAGGCCAGCCGGTTGGCGGACGGTTGGCTCGTCGTTACCGAGACATCGGCAGACGGTGCGGCCGGAGTGTGGTTCGTGGCCCCCGACACCGCTCCGCAGGTGGTACTGGCCGGTGTCGACGCGGTTGCGGTCGATCCGGTCGGTACCCGGATCGCCTGGCGGCACGGCGCCGAGCTGACCGTGGCCTCGGTGGTGCACGGTGAGCTGGCCGGCGCCAGACGCGGTCGGGCACCGGAGCAGAGCCGGCCGGTCGGCTTCGCCGGCGACGCCGTACTGCTGGAACGCGAGGGAGGCGGCGAGCGGCGCCGCGGCTACGGCGTCTGGCGGCCCGGCCAGGGTGAGGGGACCAGCTGGAGCGAGACAGCCAGTGTCGTGTACGGCGCGTTGCCGGACGGACAGACCGTCGTCGCCCAGGTGCACGATGCGTCCGGCGGTCCCTGCCTGGCCCTGCTGGATGTCGAACAGGGCCTCACCGCGGTGAAGACCGCCTGTACGGTGCCGTTGACCGGAGACGGCCGGGGAGCGGTCTCCGCGGACGGCAGGTGGCTGGTAGCCAACGGAGTCGCGGACGCGCGGGCGGCCAGCGAGCCGGAGCTGGCCCTGCTCGTCGACCTGAACCAGGTCTTCGACGACCAGATCGGCGCGGTGCGGGAAGCCGGGCAGCGGCTTGCCGGCAGCACCGTCTGGGTGGATCAGGACAGCGTGGTGCACGCGGCCGGCGTCAACCAGTTGGTCCAGATCAACGTGGACCGGATCAGCACTGGCCAGGGTGGAGCGGTGGAGCACATCGCCGTACCAGCCTCGACCGCCGTCGACGCCGAACCGGTGCTGGTCGCCGGTGCCCCGGACCGCCGATGACTGTCGACAGCCGGATCGACCTGCACACCCATTCCACCGCCAGCGACGGCACCGTCGATCCGGCGGACCTGGTCCGGCAGGCCAGCGCCGCAGGTCTCACGGTGCTGGCACTCACCGACCATGACACCACCGCCGGCTGGGCACCGGCGGCTGCGGCCCGCCCGCCCGGGCTCACGCTGATCCGGGGCGCCGAGATCTCCTGCCGGTGGTACGGCACCGAGCCGTCCATCCCGCTGCACCTGCTCGGCTACCTGTTCGATCCGACCTACGCTCCGTTGACCGCCGAGCTGGACCGGATCCGGGCGGCCCGGGCGGTACGCGGCGAGCGTATCGTTGACCGGCTGCGCGCCGACGGCTTCGACATCAGCTGGGACGCGGTGCTCGGCTACGCCGCCGGCGGCTCCGTCGGCCGGCCGCACATCGCCCAGGCCCTGATCCGGGCCGGCCTGGTCGCCGACACCGACGAGGCGTTCCGGCCGGAATGGCTCGGCCAGCGTTACCGGCTGCCAAAGGACGACCTCGACGTCTTCGCCGCCGTCCGGCTGGTGCACGAGGCGGGCGGGGTCACGGTTTTCGCCCACCCGGCCGCGACCAAGCGAGGGCGGACCGTGCCGGACAGCATGGTCGCCGACCTGGCGGCGGCCGGGCTGACCGGCCTGGAGGCTGACCACGCCGATCACCGGCCGGACCAGCGGGCACACGTACGCCGGCTCGCCGACGGGCTCGGGCTGGTCGCCACCGGTTCCTCCGACTACCACGGCAGCCACAAGACGGTCCGGCTGGGCGAGCACACCACCACTGCGGCGGCGTACGAACGGCTGGTGGCGGCGGCTCACGGCGTACCACCGATCTGACCCCGACCAGGACCCGGGTGCTGAGCGCGACCAAGGATCCGGTCCTGCCCCGTCCGGACCGGCGATTCGTCGGTCACTAGGTTGACCTGGTGAGCTTCAAGCTGTTCGGCGAGGTCTTCGTGACCCTGCTGGTGATCACCGATCCGCCCGGCATGGTGCCGATCTTCCTCGCACTCACCGGAGCGTTGCCGGTCCGGGAACGCCGTCGGGCCGCCTGGCAAGCGGTGGCGCTGGCCCTCGGCGTGATCGTGGTCTTCGCGGTCGCCGGGCAGACGCTGCTCGCCTACCTGCACATCGAGTTGCCGGCGCTGCAGGCCGCGGGCGGACTGTTGCTCATCCTGGTGGCGCTGGAACTGCTCACCGGCAAGGCCGACGACCCGGGCCAGCAGGCGACGTCCAACATCGCGTTGGTCCCGCTGGGCACCCCGCTGCTGGCTGGTCCGGGTGCGATCGTGGCGACCATGCTGTTCGTGCAGCGTGCCGAGACCGTCGCCGACCATCTGGCGATCGCGCTCGGCATCGTCGCGGTGATGGTGGTGGTCTGGCTGACGTTGCGGTTCTCCGGCGGCATCGTCAAGGTGCTCCGGCCGGGCGGCATCGAGGTGCTGACCCGGATCGCCGGCCTGCTGCTCGCCGCGATCGCAGTCCAGCTGATCGCCGACGCCGTCGCCGCCTTTGTCCGCTCCTATGTGGCCGCCGGCTGACCGTCGGCGGTCCCGTGGCAGGATCGGGGACGTGTCCCGACCTTCCTCCCCGTCGGGCCGGCGGCCCTCCGGCGCCGCCCGTCCGGCCAAGGGTGCCCGTCCCGCCCAGGCCGAGCAGCTCGGTTTCGACGGTATGCCCGAGCGGCTCTTCGTCTGTACGCCGAGCAAGCTGGCCGCGTTCGTGGACTGTCCCCGTCGCTTCCGCTACAGCTACGTCGACCGGCCGGCGCCGCCCAAAGGCCCGCCGTGGGCGCACAACTCACTCGGCGCCAGCGTGCACACCGCGCTGCGGGCCTGGTTCGCCCGCCCGGTGCAGCAGCGCCGCCCGGAGGCGGCGGCAGCCCTGCTCAAGGGCACCTGGGTGCGCGACGGGTACCGCGACGAGGAGCAGGAACGCGCCGCGTACCGGCAGGCCCTGCAGTGGCTGGAGGCGTACCTGGAGCAGCTTGACCCGAACGTCGAGCCGCTCGGCGTCGAACGGGTGGTGGCGGCGAAGACGGCGGTGCTGGCCTTCAACGGTCGGGCCGACCGGATCGACGCCCGGACCGGCCCGGACGGCCCGGAGGCGGTGATCGTCGACTACAAGACCGGGCGGGCCGGGCTGACATCCGACGACGCGCGTGGCTCGCAGGCGCTCGCGCTGTACGCGTACGCCGCGCAGCGGGTCTTCCGCCGGCCCTGCCGGCGGGTGGAGCTGCACCATCTGCCGACCGGTACGGTGAGCTCCTTCGAACACAGCAGTGAGTCGCTCGACCGGCAGGTCACCCGGGCGGAGGCGACGGCCCGGGACATCACCGCTGCGGAGCGGGCCGTCGCCGACGGCGCAGACCCGGACGACGCGTTTCCGGCGTCGCCGGGCACGCTCTGCGGCTGGTGCGACTACCGACGGGTGTGCCCGGCCGGTGACGGCTACCCGGAGCAGCAGCAGTGGGCCGCCGTCGACCGGCTGCTCACGGCGCCCCCGCAGCCGCGTACGCCGCAGGAGTGACCGGGGCGGCGGCCCGTTCCGCCCGGTCGCGTGCGGCGGCGCGGATCGGCCCCTCCACCAGGTTGCGCGGCACCGCCCGCAACGCCAACCGCAGGCCACGGGCAGCGACCGCCGCGCAGCGGTCGGTGGTCGGCAGGCCAAGGCCGCCGTACATCCGCCGGGCCCAGGCCGGCAGCAGGCCGATCGCGGTGGCCGCCACCCCGAGGTACGCCAGCCGGGGCGGGCCGAAACCCAACCCGAGCCGCCACGGCAGACTGAGCTGACCGGGTACCGGCGGGGCGGTGAGGAACAGCGCGGTGTCGGCCGCCTCGCGGGTCATCCGCAGGTCCGGTCGGACCGCCCGGTAGTACGCGTCGACATCGGCCGCGCTGCCGGGGACGCTGTCCGGGTCGAGCCCGACCAGTGCCGCGCTGCGCCGCTGCTCGGCGTAGTAGCGGTCCACCTCGGCCGGGGTCAGCCGCAGGCCGGCGCGGGTGGCGGTGTCCAGGAACGACTCGACCTCGGCGACGTGTACCCAGCGCAGCAGGTCGGGTTCGTCGACGCGGAACTCGGTGCCGGTGGACGGGTCGGTGGCCCGCAGGCGGGCGTGCAGCCGGCGGATCCGGGCGGCGGCGGCGTCCGCCTCGGCGGTGGTGCCCCAGACCGTGGTCGCCACGTAGGTGGACGTGCGCATCAGCCGGCCGAATGGATCGGCGCGGTAGCTCGAGTTCTGTGCAACCCCGGCGATGGCCCTCGGGTGCAGCGCCTGCAGGTACAGGCTGCGTAGCCCGGCGACGACGAGAACAGGCTCGTCGTGCACCCGCCAGGTGACCGATCCGGGCCCGAACAGCCCGAGGCCGTCGTCGGTCACCGGGCCGCCCGCGCCTGACAACCGGGACACAACCCCCAGAAGGTGACTTCCGCCTCGTCAATCGCGAAGCCGTGGTCGGCGGTCGGCTCCAGGCACGGCGCGGCGCCGACCGCGCAGTCGACGTCGCCGACCACGCCGCATTCGCGGCAGACCACGTGATGGTGGTTGTCCCCGGTGCGCCGCTCGTACCGTGCCGCGCCACCGGCCGGCTCGATCCGTCGGGCCAGACCGGCCTCGGCGAAGACATTGAGCACGTCGTAGACCGCCTGGGTGGAGACGGATTCGATGCGGCTGCGCACCTGACGGGCGATCTCGTCTACGCCGAGATGCCCGCCTTGCGCGAGCACGTCGAGGACGGCGAGCCGTGGCCGGGTGACTCGCAGACCCCGGCTGCGCAACTCCTCCTCTGCCGGCATCTGTCCATCGAAACACGCAGGTGGGCGCGGTACAAGATAGAACCGTGGGCACCGTGGCGGTGGCCACAGCGGGTTCGGGTGGTTGCCGCGCGGTGCGCGTGCGCCAGGTCCGCCGGTCAGAACACCAGCCGGGAGCAGAGCAGACAAGTCAGGATGATCATGACAGCGGCAGCGATCATGCCGACGCCGTAGGTGACCGTACGGGCGTTGCGCTCCTCGCCGTCGAGCGCCGCCAGGTTCTGCAACGGCAGCGTACCGGGTGGCGCCGGATTGACCAGCACCGGTGGACGCCAGCCGGGCGGCGGCGGAGCGCCGACCGGCGGCCCGCTGTAGTTGACTGGCCCGACACCGGCCGACCTGCCCGGTCCACCGCCGGGACCGTCCGGGTCCGGGCGCCGCCAGTACGCGTCGTCGCCCGCGCCGTCATCTGTGGTCACGACAGACGACGTTACCAATTCACCTGCCTGCCCTGACGGCTCGGCCAGTGCGGTGTCGGGCTCCGAAGGATCACCGGCGGGGCGGTAGCCTGGTGGAGTGCGAACAACGGACGAGCGGTGACCGGCCTGACCGTGCCGGACGGCCGTGGTGGCGATGATCGTCTCGTCGACCTGAGCGACGACGACGCGCCGCTGCTGCCCGAGCAGACCAGCGACGACACCGACCTGGGCTGGGGCGAGCGGACCACCAGATCGGACGACGCATGGTTGTTGGCCGAGCGGCCGCCGCACTGGAGCTGACAGTGGGTCTGCCCGCCGTCGGTCCGGGTCAGCTGTTCGCTGACCCGGCTGCGGCAGGTGCCTTGGTCGAGCCGCCGGACGCCGACGTACCGCCGGAACTGCTCGACGAGCTGCCACCGCTGTCGGTCTTGCCACCGCTGTCGGTCTTGCCGCCGGAGGATGCCGCGCCGTCCTTTTTCTCCGCGGGCTTGTCCGACGACGGCGCCGAGGAGCCGTTGGCCGAGCCGCCGCCCTGGCCGCTGCGCGAGTCGGTCCGGTAGAAGCCGGAGCCCTTGAAGACGATGCCCACCGAGTTGAACACCTTGCGAAGTTTCCCGGCGCACGACGGGCAGTCGCGCAGTGGCTCGTCGGTGAACGACTGCACCGCCTCGAGTTGGTGTCCGCACGCGGTGCAGGCGTACTGGTACGTAGGCACGGTCTCCTCCGACACTGGCTAGGCCATCTGGCACTCAACCCATTCGAGTGCCAATGATCCGCCATCGGACCCCGCTACGTCCAGCGGGAAGCGGCAGAGCTCACCGCATGGGAGTGAACCAGCGCACCTCCGACGGTGTGATCACCGCTGCCACCGGTCGGTCGTGCGGCTCTGCCGGGACCTGGGGCAGGAGCTCGCCGTCGTGCAGCAGCGCGACCACCGGTACGCCACCGGGTACCCGGGCGAGCGCCCGGTCGTAGGAGCCGCCACCACGACCCAGCCGTACGCCGTGGTGGTCGACGGCGAGGGCCGGTACCACGATGAGCCCGACATCGGCCACCGCCGAGCGGCCCAGCCGGGGACCGGCCGGTTGGCGCAGACCAGCGGTGCCTGCCCGGCCGGATGTGCCTGTCCGGCCGGATGTGCCTGTCCGGCCGGATGTGCCTGCCCGGCCGGATGTGCCTGCCCGGCCCGTCGTGCCGGTCGGATTCGGCCCGTCGAACCGGGCCCAGTCGAGGTCCCGGTCGGGCAGCAGGACCGGCAGCAGCACCCGGTCCGGTCCGCCGACCGCCTCGGCGAGCAGACCGGCGAGCCCCGGACCACCGGGTTCGCTGCCGATCGGCAGGTACCCGGCGACCTGCGCCGGCCTGACCCGATCGATCAGCTGACGTACGGTGGCCCCGACCCGGCGACCGGCCAGGGTGAGCTGATCGGACGTCAGCTTGCGCCGCTGCGCGAGAATGTCAGCACGGAGTCTGTCCTTGCTCGATGGACAGAGGTTCGCTCCATCGGGAAAATCCGACACTCAACACTCCTGGTGGCAACCGCGGCGGAATATCTGGCTTGTGTCAGCATCGCACCATCAGGTGCAGAATCCTCTGGGGGAAGCGTGACCCTGCGCGGACGGTTGACCACCGCTTTCCTCACGGTCGTGCTCGGACCTGTCCTGCTCGGGGCGTTCTTCGTCGGCGCGACCGTCGCGGCGGTCGGGCAGAGCCGCTCCACCGAACGCCTCGACCTGGCCACCGCCAGCGTCGGCACTTCAGTCAACGCGCTGTGTAGCCAGCTGGAGGCTGCTGCGGGCGCAGTGGCTCTGCTGCTGCCCGATCGGGCCCGACTGGCCGTTGCCGCTGACCAGGCGGTGGCCCGCAGCCTCGCCTCCGCAGTCCAGGTGACCGGCCCGGACGGTGCGTCGATCGTGGCCACCGCCGACCCGCCGTCGGCGCCCTGGGTCGACTGTGCGAGCGGGCGGGACGACAACGGTGGAGCTGACAGCACCGGTAGTGGACAGTCGTGGCAGGCGCCACCGGTGGACACCGGCCCTGGACCGCCGACCGGCACCGGGTCGCCGGACGCCGCCGACTCGGCGACGGCACCCGCGCCGGACGGCGCCGGTGGCAGCGGGGCGATGCCGACCCTCGCGGCGATCGTCGAGGTCCGGGACGAGAACGACGTCCTGGTCGGTCAGGTGTCAGCGGTCAAGCTGCTGGACCCCGACCTCGTCGCCCGGCTCGCCGCATCGACCGGGGTGGGCATCACCCTGCTCGCCGGCACCGACCGGGCCACGGTGGTACACAGCACCGAGCCGCCCGAGGTGCGGGGAAACGTGGTGGCCACCGCCGGCCAGCTCGCCGACGGCGGGACCAGCTGGACCGACGGCGGCCGGCAGGTGCGCCGGCTCGGCCCGGACGACGGTCAGCTGCTGCCGATGGTGCTGTCCACCCCACGCGACCAGCTGTCCGGCCTGTACGCGGTGCTGGTGGCGACGGTCGTCCTGGCAGGACTGCTCGCGGTGGTCGCCGCCTGGTGGCTGGCCCGGTCCACCACGCAGCCACTGGCCGAACTCGCCGACGCCGCGAGTCGGGTGGTCGACGGTGACCTGGCCGCCCGGGTTCCGGTACGCGGCTCGGACGAGGTGAGCGAGCTCGCCACCATCTTCAACCGGATGACCCGCGAGGCCCAGGCGTACGTGCAGGCCCTGACCGCGAGCCGGGACCAGCTGCGCGGCCAGCTGACGATTCTGGGCGACACCCTGTCGAGCACCCACGATCTGCAGCGCATCCTGCGGGTGATCCTGCAGACCGCGCTTGCCGCGACCGGGGCGAGGGACGGTGCCGTACTGGTGCTCGACCCGGCGGCCGGGGTACTGGTCGGCCAGTCGTCCAACCGGACGAGCCCGCCCGGTACCGGTCCGGCCACCGCGTCGGCCGGCGCCGGTCCGGCGGCCGACCAGCCGGCGGGACCGGACGCGGCTGCCAGCCAGGCGGGCACGGACGGGACGCTGCACGTGCCGCTCGGCAGTGGACTGCTCGGCACGGTGGCGGTCAGCGGTCAGCCGAAGCGGGGGCGGATCGAACGCGACGGTCCGGCCCTGTCGGCGTACGAGCCGGCCTGCCGGACCTATGTCGCGGTGCCCTTCTCGGTGCCGAACTGGACCGATGAGCTCGGCGTGGGGGCGCCCGGGGCGGGGGGGCAGCGTGCCCCCGGCCGGCACGGTCCGGGCGCGCCCGCCGCGTTCGGGGTGCTGGCCGTCTACGACCGGCTCGGCGGCGACGAGTTCGACGACGCCGATCTGATGACGCTGCGCACCTTCGCCGGGCATGCGGCGGTGGCGGTCAACAACGTACGGATGCACAAGGAGGCCGAGCGGCTGTCGGTGACCGACCCGCTGACCGGGCTGTGGAACTACCGGCACCTGCGGGAGTCGATCCACCGGGAGATCGAACGGGCCAACCGGTTCGGTCGGATGCTCGCCGTACTCGTGCTCGACCTGGACCGGTTCAAGGACATCAACGACACGTACGGGCACGCGGCCGGGGACAGCGTCCTGGTCGAGTTCGCCCGCCGGATCCGCGCCGAGATCCGTGAGGTGGACCTGGCCTTCCGACAGGGCGGCGAGGAGTTCGTGGTGCTGCTGCCGGAGACCGACGTCCGTGGCGCGGCCACCGTCGCGGAGCGGCTCTGCGCCGCGATCCGCGACCGCCCGATCCGGGTCGAGCCGTACGCCGGGGCCGGTCGGCGCGGGCACGCCACCGTGTCGGTAACGGTATCGATCGGCATCGCCGTCTACCCGGACCACGCTGGCGACGGCGAGGAGGTCCTCGACGCCGCCGACGACGCGCTGTACGCCGCGAAAGCAGCTGGCCGGGACACTTTTCATGTCGCTGACCGGGCGCCGGCCCGGTCGACCCGGGTACCGGCAGGCGGCGGCGCGGCCACCCCGGAGGGCGGACCGTCGCGCGGTGGCGGCGCGTCTTTCGGGCCACACCCGCCGAGACAGACCCGTGGCCGATAGTCTCGCGGCATGTCGGAGCATGCAGCCACCCCAGCAACGACCCCCACCGCAAACGCGGATCAGCGGGCGGTGAAGGCGGTCATCCCTGCCGCCGGGCTCGCCACCCGGTTCCTGCCGGCCACCAAGGCCGTGCCGAAGGAACTCCTCCCGCTGGTCGACCGGCCGGTCCTGCAGTACATCGTCGAGGAGGCCACCGCCGCCGGGATCAACGACGTACTGTTGATCACCGGCCGTGGCAAGACCTCCATGGTCGACCACTTCGACCGGCAGCCCTACCTGGAAGGCCGGCTCGCAGACAAGGGCGACCAGGAGCGGCTGGCCGCGATCCGGCGGCCGAGCGAGCTGGCCGAAATCTACACCTGCCGCCAGCACGAACCGCTCGGGCTGGGCCACGCGGTGGGCTGCGCGCAGAGCCACGTCGGCAACGAACCGTTCGCGGTGCTGCTCGGCGACGAGTTCGTCAACGAGAACGACCCGCTGCTGCCGGCCATGATCGACCTGCAGGCCCGAGCCGGCGGGATTGTGCTGGCCTTCATGGAGGTGCCGCCGGCCGAAACCAAGCGGTACGGCATCGCGTCGGTCGAACCGGCCGCCGAGTCGGTGCAGAACGGCGCCGACATCGTCCGGGTCACCGGGCTGGTGGAGAAGCCGTCGGCCGAGGACGCGCCGAGCAACCTCGCGGTGCTGGGCCGCTACGTGCTGCCGCCGAGCATCTTCGAGGCGATCAAGCGGACCAAACCGGGCAGCGGCGGCGAGATCCAGCTGACCGACGCGATGGCGATGCTGCTGGCCGAGGGGACACCGGTGCACGGCATCGTCTACCGGGGCACCCGCTACGACACTGGAGCGCCCCTGGGCTACCTGCAGGCCGTGGTGCAGATTGCCTGTCAGCGGGAAGGGCTCGGCGACGAGTTCCGGGCGTGGCTGAAGGAGTTCGTGGCCGACGCGCCAGGGGTGCCCTCTACATGACCGCGACGGCCGGTGCCGAGGCGGCCTTCAACGAGCTGACGCCGCTCGCCGAATACCTGGGCAGTGTGCTGCGCAGGATTCGGCCGCTGCCGCCGCTCGACCTCGACCTGACCCAGGCGCACGGCAACCTCCTCGCCGAGGATGTCGTGGCACCGCACGCCTTTCCCGCGTTCGACCAGGCCGTCATCGACGGCTACGCGGCACGCTGGGAGGACATCGCCTCGGCCGGCCGGGGGAGCAGGGTGATCCCGGCCAGCCGGTCGGCGACCCCGGCCGTACCCCGCTCGGTGCGCCTCAACGTGGTGGGCGACCTGGGCGCGGCGAGCTGGCGGCCGGTCCGGCTGACCCCGGGCACCTGCTTCTCGGTGGCGGCCGGGGCGCCGTTGCCGATCGCCGCCGACGTGGTGGTGCCGATCGACTGGACCGATCAGGGCATGGCCGCAGTGGAGATCTTCCAGGTGCCCCGGCGCGGCTCCGGGCTGCGGCGGGCCGGCGACGAACTGCCGGCCGGGGCGGTCCTGGCCCGCGCCGGCTCGTACGTGACGCCGGCGATGGTGGCGGTCTTCGCCGCTACCGGGATCGGGCACGTGGCGGTCCGGCCCAGTCCGCGGGTGGTGATCGTGGCGACCGGTGACGAACTGGTCGACGTGGGCCGCAGCAGCCAGCCGGGGCAGGTGGTGGACGCGAACTCGCACGCGCTCACCGCCGCTGTCGCCGAGGTGGGCGCGCTGGCGTACCGGGTGGGCATCTGCGACGACGATCCGGAGGGGCTGCGGGGGCTGCTCGAGGATCAGGCGATGCGGGCCGATCTGATCATCACCACCGGCGGCACCGGCACCGGGCCCGGCGACATGGTCCGGCGGATCTTTTCCCGACGGGAAGGGGGCCGTGCGGGGCCGGTCACCTTCACCGAGGTCGCGCTCTATCCCGGAACGGCCCTCGGATTCGGTACGGTCGGAGCCGAGGAGGTGCCCGTGGTCTGCCTGCCCGGGGAACCCGGCTCCGCGCTGGTCGGGTTCGAGGTGCTGGCCCGGCCGGTGATCCAGTTGCTGGCCGGTGCCGAGCCGGTGTTCCGGCCGAGTGTGCGTGCCCATCTGCTGGAGACCGTGTCATCGCCGGTCGGCCTGCGGGAGTTCCGTCCGGCCAACGTCGCGGAGCGGCGTGGCGGCGGCTACACCGTGCAGCCGCTGCCCGGCGGGCCGTTCACCCTGTCCGGGCTGGCCGAGGCGAACGGCCTGCTGGTGCTCGGTGAGCGGGTGACCACCGCCGCCGCCGGTTCCACCGTCGACGTGTTGCTGCTGGATCGGCAGCGGTGATCGGGGACGAGGCTCCGGGCTGGCCGGTGGTGCTCACCGACGGTCCGGTGCTGCTGCGGCCGTACCGTCGCAGTGACGCCGCCGACTGGTCGGCGGTCCGGCAGCGCAACCATCGCTGGCTGGCCCCGTGGGAGCCGGCCCCGCCGGGGCCGTGGCACGAGCTCAACTCCCCGGACGCGTTCCGCTATCTCTACCGTGACCAGCGTCGACAGTCGCGGCGCGGTGAGAGCATGCCGTTCGCGGTCTGTCTGGTCGAGACGGGCGGCGAGCGGCTGGTGGGTCACCTGAACATCGGCAACATCGTGCGGCGGGCGTTCTGCTCCGGCTACGCCGGCTACTGGGTGGACGCGGCTGTCGCCGGGCGGGGGGTGATCCCGACCGCGTTGGCCCTGGCGGTGGACCATGCCTTCGCCGCCGGTGGACTGCACCGGATCGAGGTCAACGTCCGACCGGAGAACATCCCGTCACGGCGTGTAGTCGAGAAGCTGGGTTTCCGTGAGGAGTCCTACCATCATCGTTACATGCACATCGACGGTGCCTGGCGTGACCACATCGGATACGCCCTGACCAGCGAGGATGTGCTGGTCGAAGGAGGACTGCTGGCTCGCTGGCGGCGGCTGCAGGCCAGTGCCCACTGAACACAACCGCCGGCCGTGGTCGGCGCGGCGTACAAAATTCCTGGTCGGACGCCCGTAACCTCAAGTAACGAGAAGGTACGGCAACCTATCAAGCCTTTCATGTCCGTGCATGGGCGGCGGGTTGCCTCGGGGTGACGGGAGGGGTGAGGGTGCCGACCTCGGTGCTCCTCGCCGTCCTCGCCGCCGCCGGGCTGCTCGCCCTCGCACCGGCGCTGGTCCGCCGGTACGACGCTACCGAGCGCCTGGTGGCGGAGCGGGCGCAGTCGACGGCGCGGGTGCTGCAACGCCGCCGCCGTCGGCGCACCGTGCCCGGAAAACGGCCGGTCAACCCGCCCCGACGGCTCAGTGTGCGCCGTGCGGTCGGTCCGGAAGGTGGTACGGCGTCCGACGCCGGGTCGTTCAACGATCCGTCCGCTCCAATGCCGGCCGCCGGTCGACCAGGTGCCGGTCGACGGGGTGGCCGGCTGCGCCTCGTCCCGACCGTCGGCGTCCGACCGCGCCGTGCACCGGCTCGTCGGCACACCCCGGCGGTGGTCCGTCGACGCCGGGTCTTCGCCGCGTTGCTGCTGCTCAACCTGGTCGAGCTGATCGGCGTGCTGGTGGTCGGCCCCGGCTTCTGGATCAGCTTCGCGGTCACCGCAGTGCTGCTCGCCGTCTACCTGGTGCACCTGCGCAACCGGGCGATCGCCGAGCGCCGACGCCGTCGGCACCGCGCCCGGGAAGCGGCCTGGCTGGCCGCCCGGCAGGCCGAAGTACGCCGCGAGCAGGCCCGCCGGGCCGCCGCCCGCCGGGAGCAGCAGCGCCGGCTCGCCGCCCAGCGGGAGGTGATGCGCCGCGCCGCGATGGGCCTGGACCGGCCGCGTGACCTGCCGGCCGCGGCCAGCGGCGGCGGGGTCGGCGGGTCAGTCTCCTACCGCCGTACGGGTGGCCTGCGGGGCCGGGCCTACGAGGCCGGCCGCAGCTACGACGGCCGGTCCTGACCGGGGCTCCCGGGCGGGATCGATTCGCGCACCGGGTGCCCGACCTGTTAGCCTTGTCGCCGGTCCACTGCTGGTCTGGCAGCGGGTCACCCGATTCTGGGGCTGTGGCGCAGTCCGGTAGCGCACCTCGTTCGCATCGAGGGGGTCAGGGGTTCGAATCCCCTCAGCTCCACCACCAAGAGGCAGCAGACCAAGTGCGGGTTCTCGGGGATCGAGAGACCGCCCTCGTTTGACCACGCTGACGGTTCATCATCCACCCAGGAGACAGTCGCCGGCGGCCTCAGGCCGAGGCGGTGGGCGAGGACGCGGCGGGGAACGACACCTGGACACGAAGGCCGTCGTGGCCGGTGGACGAGGCCGCGATGATGCCGTCGTGTGCCCGGGTGATCGAGCGGGCTATCGCCAGTCCGAGCCCGGCCCCGCCGCTGTGGTCGATACGGGTCCCGGACCGGCGCCGGAAAGGCTCGAACAGGGCCGACACCTCCTCGACCGGCACGTCGTCGCCGGTGTTCGACACGACCAGGGCAGGGTCGTCACCGACCTGCACCTCGATGACCCCGCCGGGCCGGTTGTACTTCAGGGCATTCTGCACAAGGTTGGCGACCAGCCGCTCCAGCAGCACCTGCTCGCCGAGCACCGCCCGGGGCTGGAGCCGGCTGGTGATCGTGACCCCGGCTTCGGTAGCCCGCGCCTGATGAGCGTCGAGCACCGCGGCCACGATCCGGTCGAGCCGCTGTGGTGTCCGGGCGACCAGACCGCGGTCGCTCTCGCTGAGCACCAGCAGCCCTTCGATCAGGCGCTCGTTGCGCTCATTGGTCGCCAGCAACTGGGTCGTGAGGAGTTCGAGCTGCTCGGCGGTCAGGGTCCGGGCCATGCCGACCTCGATCAGTGTCCGTTGCACGGCGAGCGGGGTACGCAGCTCGTGGGACGCGTCCGCGGCAAACCGGCGTTGTGCCTCGTAGCCGACGGCTATCCGATCCATCATCTCGTCGATCGCTCGGCCCAGCTCGGCCAGCTCGGAACGGCCCGGACCTGGGCGGAGCCGGTAACCCAGATTCGTCGGTCCGACGTTCGCGATCTCGGCCGCCAGCTTCCGGATCGGCCGCAGGCACCACCGCACCATCGGGTACGCGGCGGCCAACATCACCGCCAGCGCGGCGGCGAGGGCGATCGCAGGGGGGATGCTGGGTCGCCGGAACATCTGCACACAGATGAACGAGGCATCGCTGTCCGGCGCCTGTCCCGGTGGAACGCCGCACCAATCAATACTGAAGGCCTGCCACCACGCGAGTGCCTGCCCGGCGAGCACCGGCGCGAACTGGGCCGTGAACAGGAGCACGCCACACAGCAGCAAGATCCGTCGGGTCGGTGTCCAGAAACTCATGGACCTAGCTGGTATCCGGCACGTGGCACCGTGTGGATCACCTCAGGTTCACCCAGCTTGCGGCGCAGCGTCATTACGGTCATGCGGACTGAGTTGGTGAACGGGTCAGCGTGCTCGTCCCAGGCCTGTTCCAGCAGGTCCTCGGCGCTGACGACGCCACCACCGGCCCGCATCAGCACGTGCAGAACGGCGAACTCCTTCGGAGACAGCGACAGCAGCCGACCGTCGCGGGTGGCCGTGTGCCGCATGGCGTCCAGCACGATCCCGCTGCGCTCCAACACCGGCGGCAACGCCGGGCCCGAGCGCCGGGACAGAGCCTGGACCCGGGCGACGAGCTCGGCGAACGCGAACGGCTTGGTCAGGTAGTCGTCGGCACCGAGGCCGAGACCTTCGACACGGTCGCGGATGCCGGCCGCTGCGGTCAGCAGCAGCACCCGGGTGCCGTCACCGGAGTCGACGATCGATCGGCACACCTCGTCACCGGTGTGTCCCGGCATGTCCCGGTCTATGACGGCCACGTCGTACCGGTTGACCCCGAGTCGTTCCAAGGCTCCGTCTCCGTCGTACACCACGTCGACGGCCATCGACAGCCGGCGCAGTCCTTCGCCGACCGTGTCGGCCAGCAATCGCTCGTCGTCCGCCACCAGCACCCGCACGCCGTGTCCTTCCGCTGCCGTCCCGGCTGCCGACAGATTCGCACAACTCGGATAAAGGATGGATAAGGGCGTCGCTGACGCTCTCCTGACCACCGGGCCGCAAGCATGATCCCATCCCATGACGCTTCTCATTGGTGCCGGTGATAATTTTGCGTAGATATGTGCTGAGTTCTCTTCTGATCCTCCTGGTGGCCACAGCTGTTGTTCCCATCGGGGCCCGTAGCGCGGCGGCGATCGCGTACGGCGCGGACGCACCCGACGGGGCCTACCGGTTCTCGGTCCTGCTCACCATGACCGAGCTGCCCACCGCCGACGGTGGCACCCGGGACAGCTCGTGCTCCGGGGCACTGATCGCACCGCGTTGGGTGATCACCGCCGGGCACTGCTTCCGAGGTGACGACGGTCGCTGGGTGAGTCGCACCGTGGCCGGTCGTACCACCGCGACGGTCGGGCGCACCGAACTGAACGGTGAGGGCGGACAGGAAGTCGAGGTCATCGCGGTACACCAGGCCGAGACGAGCGACGTGGCCCTCGCCGAGCTCGGCACCGCCGTCACCGGCATCACGCCACTGACGATCGCCACCACGCCGCCGGCGGTGGGCGAGACGCTCCGTCTTACCGGATACGGACTGGTCGGCGACGGCGATGCGATCGTCCCCGCTACGCGGCTGCAGACCGGCCAGTTCATCGTCGAGGCGGTCGGCGAGACCCTGATCGAGACTTCCGGTCGGGAACCCCGTCCGGACACCAGCCCGTGCGCGCACGACTCCGGCGGTCCATACTTCCGCGAACGAGCCGATGGAACGGCCGAACTGGTGGCTGTCGTCAGCTCGGGACCGGGCTGTCCGCACTCCGGAGCGGACTTCAGCGCCCGCGCCGACAATCTCGCCGCATGGGTCGCCGACACGATGGCCGGAACATCGGACCGGGACCGGATCGTCCTCGGCGCCGCAGCTCTCCTCGTGGCCTGTTTTGCATTGGCGGCCATCACTGCACTGAGATTGAGGCGCGTCGGCCGACCGTTCCTCAGCCCTGCTGAGCGGCCCACTCGGCGACCCGGCGGGCGCTCTCGGACTCGGACAGGTCCTCGACCCGGGTCATGATCGACCAGCGCACCCCGTACGGGTCGCGGATGCTGGCGAACCGGTCACCGGAGACGAAGGTCGCCGCCGGCTCGCGTACCGTCGCGCCGGCCGCGACCGCGCGGGCCAGCGTCGCGTCGACGTCCGGGCAGTACAGGCCGATCGAGTAGCAGTCCTCATCGCCGGCGGGCGGGGCGACCAGGCCGTACGCCGGGGACGGCTCGCCGAGCTGCAGCTGGCCGTTGCCGAAGTCGAGCACCGCGTGCACCACGGCGCCGCCCATCTCGGTCACGTCCACCACCCGGGCGCCGAACACGTCCCGGTAGAAGGCGATCGCGCCGCGCGCGTCCGGAATGGCCAGGAACGGGGTGAGGCTGGTGACGCCGTGCGGCGTACCGTTGCTGGTGTGCCGGCCGTCGGCGGCCGCGAGAGTGTCGGACATGGTCCCGACCCTAGGCAGCGGCCGGGCGGGTGGCTTGCAGATTCGCGACAGCCGGCCGGCCGGTGTCGCAGGCCCGTAGCCTGGCTGCCGTGGACCCGGCGCAGCGCGGCATTCTGTACCCGGCCCGGCTGCCGACCTTCGCCCGGCTGCCACCGCCGGAGCCGGTCGCGTCACTGGTCCGCTGGTTCTGGATCCCCGAGTGGCGGATCGCGCCGGGCCGTACCTCCCGGCAGCAGATCCTCTCGTTTCCCGCCTGCAACCTGGTAGTCGGCCCGGACGGGGTGGAGCTGGCCGGTCCGACGACCCGGGTCTCGTCCCGGGACCTGACCGGCACCGGCTGGGCGGTCGGGGCACTGCTGCGCCCGGCGGCGGTGCCGCACTTCACCTCGGACCCTGCCGCGCTGCGGGACGCCTCCCGGCTGCTGGACCTGCCCGACCTGCAGTTGCCGGTGGTCGGGGCGATGACTGGTGCCGTTGACGCGCCGCAGCGGCACGCTGGTGCGGTGGCGGCGTTCGTCGACTGGTTGAGCGCCACGGTCGGGCCGCCTGGCCCGGAGGCGCTGCTGGCCAACACCCTGGCGGAGCTCGTCGACACCGACCACTCGGTGCTGCGGGTCGAGGACGTCGCCGCCCGGCTGCACGTGTCGACCCGCACGGTGCAGCGGTTGGCCCGCCGCCACGTCGGCCTGCCGCCGTTGACGATGATCCGCCGACGCCGGCTGCAGGAAGCGGCGCACCTGCTGCGGACCGAACCGGGCACCGACCTCGCCGGTCTGGCTGCCCAACTGGGCTACGCCGACCAGGCCCACCTGGCCAACGAGTTCCGTACGGTGCTCGACTTCACGCCGAGTGCGTACCGGGGCGAAGGCCGGCGATGAGCAGGTTGACCAGGCGGCGGGCGTCGTAGCGGGGGTCGGTGTCGGCGCCGACGCAGAGATTGCCGACCCCGCGCATCAGTTGGTAGGCGTCGATGTCGGGACGGATCTCGCCGGCCGTGACGGCGGCGTCGAGCAGCTCGGTGCACACCGGGACCAGCCGGCCGAGGAAGTACTCGTGCAGCGTCTGGAAGGCGGCGGCGTCGGACTGCAACGCCCCGGCGAGACCGTGCTTGGTGATCAGGAAGTCGACGAAGAGGTCGACCCAACGGGCCAGGGCGGCGTGCGCGGTGGCGCTCTCCGCCAGCAGGGTCGGGCCGGCGTCGGCGCAGGCTTCGACCTGGTGTCGGAAGACCGCGACGATCAGATCGGACCGGGTGGGGAAGTGGCGGTAGATCGTGCCGACACCGACGCCGGCCCGGGTGGCGATGTCGCGTACCGGGACGTCGACGCCGGATGCGATGAACGCCGCCGCCGCCGCGTCCAGCAGGGCCTGCTCGTTGCGCCGGGCGTCGGCCCGCTGCCGGCGCGGCCGGTCCGGCTCGGCTTTCGGTCGCTCCGGTCCGGCTGTTGACCCCTCCGGTCCCTCCGACCTGCTGCTGTCGCCGTCGGTGTCGACCATGCGCGGTCCCTCCATTGCCCACTTGTCAACCGGAACGTTGTTCCGTATCGTCTTAGCGGAACGCTGCTCCGCTTCGCTGTCAGCGTGCCAGATCAGGCGACCCCGATCAAGGAGAAACAACGCCATGCAGTACCGCACCCTCGGCCGCACCGGCGTGCAGGCCAGCACCCTCGCCCTCGGCGCGATGAACTTCGGCGCGATCGGCGACACCAGCCAGGACGAGGCCACCGCCATCGTCGACGCCGCGCTCGACGCCGGGATCAACCTCATCGACACGGCCGACTGGTACAGCCATGGCCAGTCGGAGGAGATTCTCGGCAAGGCCATCGCCGGCCGCCGCGACGACATCGTGCTCGCCACCAAGGCCAACATGCCGATGAGCGACGAACGCAACCACCAGGGCAGCTCCCGCCGCTGGCTGGTCACCGCCCTGGACGACAGCCTGCGCCGGCTCGGCGTCGACCACGTCGACCTCTATCAGATCCACCGCTGGGACCCGGCGACCAGCGATGAGGAGACCCTGTCCGCGCTGACCGATCTGCAACGGGCCGGCAAGATCCGCTACTTCGGCTCGTCGACCTTCCCCGCCTACCGGATCGTCCAGGCCCAGTGGGCCGCCCGGGAACACCGGACCAGCCGGTACGTGACCGAGCAGCCCGGGTACTCGATCCTGCAACGCGGCATCGAGGCCCACGTCCTGCCGGTGACCCAGGAGTACGGCATGGGGGTGCTCGCCTGGAGCCCGCTCGCCTCCGGCTGGCTGTCCGGCGCGATCCGCGCCGACCGGGAGATCAGCACCAGCCGGTCCGGCAAGATGCCGCAGCGGTACGACCTGGACATCCCCACCAATCGGGCCAAGCTCGACGCGGTCGAGAAACTGGCCGCCGTCGCTGACGCCGCCGGCCTGACGATGATCCAACTCGCGCTCGGCTTCGTCACCGCACACCCTGGGGTGACCAGCGCGATCATCGGCCCGCGCACGATCGACCACCTGCATTCGCAGTTGGCTGCCGCAGACACCGTGCTGACCGCCGACGTGCTCGACGCCGTCGACGCGATCGTCGCCCCCGGTGTCGACCTGGCTCCGCATGAGAAGCACGACGCCCCGCCCGCTCTGCTCGACCCGGCGCTCCGCCGCCGCTGACCGCGTACTGGATGGACTGATGCCACCGACACCCCGGCTCAGCTTCGGGATCATGACCGCCCCATCCCAGGTCGACTACCACGACGTGTCGCGCGTCTGGCGCGACGCGGACTCGATCCCGGCCATCGAACACGCCTGGCTCTACGACCACCTCATGCCGATCTTCGGCGACCCGAGCGGGCCGACGTACGAAGGCTGGACCCTGCTCGCCGCGCTTGCCGCGCAGACCCGGCGGCTGCGTCTAGGCCTGTTGGTGACCAGCAACCGCTTCCGGCCACCGGCGATGCTGGCCAAGATGGCCGCGACCGTCGACATCGTCTCCGGCGGCCGGCTCGACTTCGGCATCGGTGCCGGCTCGCGGCCCGGTCACCCGCCGGCTGTGGACCGAGGCCGAACCGTTCGACTTCCACGGCACCCACCACCGCCTGGCCGGGGCGTACGGCAGCCCGAAGCCGGTGCAGCGCCCGTACCCGCCGATCCTGATCGGCGGACGGTCGGCGGCCCTGCTGCGGGTGGTCGCCGCGCACGCCGACCTGTGGAACATCCCCGGCGGTGACATCGCCGACGCGGCCAGCCGTAGCGCGCTGCTGGACCGCTACTGCGCCGAGATCGGCCGCGACCCGGCGACCATCACCCGCTCCATCCACCTGCCGGTCTCCTACGACCAGCCCGGCGCCACCCGGGCCGCCGTCAGCGCGGCGGTCGACGCCGGCTTCGGGCACATAGTCCTCGGCCTCTCGACGCCCTACCCACCCGACGTGGCCCGCTGGGTCGCCGACGAGTTCATCATCAGTACGCCGTCCTGAGGCTCCAGCCGGTGGCTCGGGCGCGGCGATCACCGAGGCTGTCACCGCTCGGCGGAAGTCGTCAGGGTTCTCGACCAACGGCAGGTGGCCGGACCCGGCGAGGCTCACGCGCTGACTGTCGGGCAGCGCCTCATGCAGTGAGTCGACGGCCCAGCGGGGGCGAATGTCCTCGGAGCCGTCGATGATCAGCACTGGCAGGTCGAGCGCACGGCGGGTTCGGGTGGCGGTTCGGGGAGACCTACCGGTGGCGACACCGACAGGGTGCCCGGACCGACCTCACGACGGCCGCGATCTGGTGGTTGTGGACCGCTGGTTCCCGTCGACCCGACTGTGTTCCGCCTGCGGCGCCCTGGCCGTCCGGATGCCGTTGGCCGTCCGGGCGTGGGGACACCGGTGGGGGGGAGAACAAAAACAGAAAAGCAAAAAAAACAACAAAAACCCCGCGAAAGGAACCCCCTATAATCCCCCGGGAGGGAGGGGGAAAAA
>NZ_JBSWXD010000009.1:0-73137 GCF_056160425.1 Micromonospora sp. ABR4_055 | reverse complement strand
CCAGGTCAACATCAGCCGGCGGCCACCAACCAACCGGCCATCACGCTATGCCACCACGCGGAATCCCAGCGCGCACCACCTGAATGTTTGCGATGAGCCGGTTGTTGGACCGTGCCATCGCGTCGTTGAGTGCCTTGCGCAGGGTGGCGCGGATGCGTTGCATGGTGGACGGGCCGGTGGTGCGTACCGCCGGAGGACAAGCCTGTCCGATTGTCTGTGTAACGCCCTATTCTGTATAACTATCGGGCATCGATGGGGATACGGCCGGGGAAGAAGATGTCCAGGGAGTTGAGGGCCTGCTTCCAGCCGTGGACGCCGGCGCCTTCGACGAGTCGTCCGGGGGCCTGGCGGGCCTGGTTGCGGGGCTTGCCGGCCTCGGCGGCCCGTTGCCGGGCGCGTTTGTCCTCGATATCGGCGATGGCCAGCCAGGTCAGCTTGACCACGGCGTCGTCGGTCGGGAAGTGCCCACGGTTCTTGATCACCTTGCGGATCTGGTAGTTGAACGACTCGATCGCGTTGGTGGTGTAGATGATCCGGCGGACCTCGGGCGGGAACGCCAGGAACGGAGTGAACCGGTCCCACGCCCGCTCCCAGACGGCGACCGCGGCCGGGTAGCGTTTCCCGAGCGGGCTGTCGGCGAAGCCGAGCAGCGCCGTCTCGGCGGCCTCGACCGTGGGTGCGGTGTAGATCTCCTTCAACGCGGTGACCATCGCCCGCCGGTCTTTGTAGGACACGAACCGCGTCGCCGCCCGGATCAGGTGCACGACACAGGTTTGCACGGTGGTGTGCGGCCACACGGCCTCGATCGCCTCGGGCAGCCCGGTCAGCCCGTCGCAGCAGGCGATGAGCACATCCCGCACCCCGCGGTTACGCAACTCGGTGCACACCTGCATCCAGAATCTGGCGCCTTCGGTCTGCTGCACCCAGATCCCGAGGACGTGCTTGACCCCGTCCACACCCACACCGACCACGAGGTAGCAGGCCTTGTTGCGCACCTGCCCGCCGTCGCGGACCTTCCCCATCAACGCGTCCACGTAGACGATCGGGTACACCTCGTCCAGGGGCCGGTGCTGCCACGCCTTCACCTCATCCAGAACTTCGTCGGTGATGGTGGAGATGGTGTCCGGGCCGACCTCGGTGCCGTACACCCGGTGCAGGTGATGGGAGATGTCGCGCACCGTCATCCCACCGGCGTACAGGGAGATGACCACATCGGAGAGCCCGCCCAGGCGGCGGGCGTTCTTCGGCAGCGGCACCGGGGTGAACGTGCCCGCCCGGTCCCTCGGCACCCGCACCTCGATCGGCCCGACCTCGGTCCGCACCGTCTTCGCCGTGTGCCCGTTACGCGAGTTTCCCGAACCCTTGCCGCCCGGATCGTGCGCCCGGTAGCCCAGATGCTCGGTCAACTCCGCCCGCAACCCCCGCTCCAGGACGACCCTGACCAGCTCCGACAGGAACCCACCCGGCCCCGTCAACCGCAGCCCGTCGCCCTTGACCTGCGCCAACACCGCATCCATCGCCTGCTCGTCGACCAGGTCCGCGACCGCCTTCCGCGCGGCCTGCTTCGCCGCCTGCTCATCGAGCACCAGGGCGGACAGGGGCAACCTCGGTACGTCTGCGGCGGCCTGTTCCCGCAACCCACCCCGCTCGTCGGCCGGGAGGTCCTGCCTCTGCGGGTTGATCATCGACATCGTCATCACACTTGTCCTATCTGTGCCGACCGGCTCCTACCGGCCATAACGGATATTCATCTCAATCCGTTACACAGATCTCTCTACAAGCCCCAAACAAATTGGCCTATTCCGAACAGAAGAAGCATGAAGCCCACGGCGTCAACGTACCTCCAATTCGTACAACGAGTACCCGTAGGTGCCCGACCTGGAGGTGCCGTACATGCGCACATAGCGGGCAACGAGCGACGGCACATCGACGACCAGGCTGCCGCCCGTCCCGTTGCTGGTGCTGAACACCGTCGTCCAGTTCACCCCGTCGCGGGACAACTCCACACGGTAGGCCGACGCGTGAGCGGACTCCCAGGACAGGCGTACCTCGGTAACGACCCAGTTCTCACCGAGATCAACTTTGATCCACTGCGGGTCCTGCCACGCGCTGCTCCACCGGGTGCTCCCGTCGCCGTCGACGGCGAGCTTCGCCGCCCAGTTCGTGCCCTCGATGCTGGATGCGGTTGCCGAGGCGTCGAGGGCCAGATTGCGACCGCCCGAGTTCGTCCGCCCGCTGACCGGCGTGGCCGGGGCGGTCGTCCGGACCGGGGCCGGTGCCGGGGCGGTCGTCCGGACCGGAGCCGGCGGGCCGGCGGTCGTCGGACCCGGTGCCGGTTCTGTCCGGCTGACTGCAACCGTCGACGACGCGACGGCCGGGGTCGACCCGACCGGGGTGATCGGCGGGGTAGCCGATTCGACGCTGTCGGCCCCGGGCGTGGCCGCCAGTGTCGGTGCCAGTGCGGTCGTCACCTGCAGATTCGACGGGGGTGGCTCGGCCACCGCGTCGTCGGCGTCCAGGATCTGCGTCACAGCACCGCTGGCTAGCGCCACGATCGCGACGAATGCCGCCGCCACGAGACCAGCCCGCACATTCCGCCGGGTGTGCAGTGTGGCCGGCTGCTCGGCGGGTGCCGAAACCCGGAGCGGTACCGTGGGAGCGGACAGCGCCGGCACTGGCACAGGGATCAAGGCCGAGGGCCGGTCGGTGACCGGCTTCTGCCGCGCCGGGCCCGGGGTCACCAGCGCCTCGGGCTTCCCGGCGTCACACTCGGTGATAGCCGCCGCCGGCCCGGACTCGACTTCGTCTGGTTCCCCAGCCTCGACTTCCGCCGGGGCCACCCCGGCGGGGATCACCTCAGCTGTCGGATGAGCCGACTGCTCGGTGACGTCGTCAGCCTCAGAGTCGGCAAGACCGGCGTCATCTGCTCGCTGGTGGATACGGTTGACGAGCGGACCGCCGGATGCCGGACCGGCTCGGTCGCCCGGCGCCTCGACAGGGGCCCATGCCTGTTCGCCGCCCGCGGCGGGCCGAGAGACCGGTGCCGGCCGTTCGAGCAGGGCGCGCGCGACCGGCGGATCCGCAGGCACCGCACGATCTGGTAGGCCGCGCAGGGCGACTGCGTACCGGATGCCGGCCGTGACGTCCGGATGCTCGGCCTGAGGTAGGTCGGCGTACGCCCGCGCCGGATCACTGCGGTGCGCCGCTGGCGAGCGGGATCGCGTATGCCACAGGCCTGCGGTGTCTCCGCCTGAATGGTCGTGGAGCCGGTCAGCAGGCACCATGACCTCGGCACCGAGGTAGTTGGCGAGCAACTGAAGGTTCACCTGGTCGATCTGCTCGACGTCCAGCCTGATCCGGACGCCACTGTGCGCCCATCCCGGCCGTTGCGTCGCGACCGCGGTGGCTACGAACCACACTCCGGCCGGGATGTCGAACAATCGGAACGGTCGGTCGGCGTCCGGGCCCCGACCGACCACGAGTACCGGGTCGGGCATGGGCGTGGTGGTCGGCGGCATTGCGTCCCGGTGATGCACCTCGCCGGCAGCATCCCGCTTGACTCGTAGGTCCAGCGTCGACCGGATACCGAAGTCCGCCGGTCGGCCCGCCCGAGCCGATTCTCCCAGCGGCACCTCGACCAGTGCCGTCAGGTCGTCGTCCGGGAACGGAAACGCGCCGGTGAGCTGAACCGATCTCGGCTCGTCCCGCCCGATCCGCCGGGGCAGGACTGCTGACCAGTCACCGTTGGGCGGGCCGCCGTTGACCACCGCTGCCTGGAGCTGGTCGGACAGCCGTTGGCAGAACTCGCGTGGCACCGGATCAGCCGACAGCAACAGGATCGGCCGCCCGGCCCATCCATCGTGCGTCGCGACGATCTCGCCGAGCTCGCCCGGTCCTACCTCACCGGCCTGGGTCACCACCTGGTCACCGGCAGCGGAGCCAACCAGTACGGAGAACAGCCGCGGATCGGCCCGCCACCACTCGGGCGGTTCAGTTCCGTCGTTGACGAGCACGATGTCGGGCGCGTCGTTACTCGGTGCGAGGCCCAGCCCCAGGTCTCTCGCCACCTCCACCGGGGAGATGACGACCCGCCGACGAGCCGCGGCAGGCAGCCGGGCCAACAGTTCGTGTATCACCGACCGGACGTCGTCACCTGGCGGGTTGCCGGGCACTCCGACGAAGACTTCCAGTCTGCCCGGATTCCACGGCCGGTCACGCACCACCGGACCGTGTCGGCCGGCGAACGGCGGGCGGACCCACAACCCGCACTGTACGGCCTCGACCACCCATCGCTCGTTCCACCGGTAGATGGTGGTCTCGGCCGGAGCGGATCCAGCAGAGGCCAGGCTGGCGAGCGCCTCGACCGGCCCTATCACCCGAGGCACCCCGGACGGCGGGAAGACAATCTGGCGGACGGGTTGCGGCCAGCAGCGTGCCGGTTCGGCGTCGACAGCGATCGCCACCGTCCGGCCAGCCGTGTCCAGCGTCGGCAGACCGGTAGCCATCGTGACGGTGCCGCGCCAGCGGTCACACAGTGTCCGGGTCAGCTCTCGGCAGACCATCGCTCCGGGGCCGTAGGGCACGACGATCAGGCGGGTACGGAGCTCGACCGGGAGGGCGTCGACCACTGCCGCCACCTCGTCCACATCAGGTGTCGGGTGACCGGGGCGCCCGACCAGCAGGACCGGCCGCTCCACATCGACCGGGATGGCGTAGGCCAGATCGTCCGGTCCCGGTGCGGTCGTATCCGGTCGCTGCGGATAGACCCACAGGCCGGCCGGGATCGCGACCCGGGTCAGACCGTGGCTGCCGCCCGCCGAGAGAGAATCTATGGCGGCCTCCCAGGCGGGCGCCGGGTGCCGCCGCCCGGCGGGAACCGGCGCTGCCCCCGGGCGGAACCGTCGGAACCCTTCGACGGCGAACAGTGCAGCACCGGGAACCAGGAGCAGCCTACCGGCCGGGGCCAGCACCTCGGACCCGAGCTGCTCGGCGACCACCGCCGCCGGGGCCGGGCCCGCCACGCCGACTGCGGCTGAGCCGGCGCCGGCGACAGCCAGCATCGCCGAGGTGCGAGGGGGAACCGCGATCGGGAGCGACTCGGCAACCGCTCGCCAGTCCGCCGGTCCGCTGAGCTGTCCAACGACCGTTACAACGCCGGCGACCGGAGGGATCGACCGGGCCAGTTCCGCGATCGTCCCACCCTCGGCATCGCCGACGATGGCGACCGTGTCGCGGAGCCAGCGGAGCGCCGCCGAACCCGATGCCTGTGTTCGGTCCATCTGCATGTCGTCATCTCTGCTTCCGTCGCCGAACCTTGATCGGCCCGCATCGTCCGTGCCCGCCAGCAGGCTTCATCAACATGACGAACCGACCCTGCCCCGAGGTTCACGACCAAACTGTGATCTTGTCGGGCGGGCCGGTACTGCGAACAGCGATCCCGCCTGGCCTGGCCCCACGTCGATCAGCTCACGGCCGACCGCCGGTCAGACTGCCGACGCGGGGCGAGGGATGACGCCGGCGGGTAGGCTGCGGCCTCACCCGCTTGTCACGCCCCCGTAGAGACCGAGCTGGCCCCGAAACACCTGGTCAACGGCTCGCCGGCTGACTACGCAATCGCGTTGTCACTAGCCGTCAGTTCCAGAAGTCATGTGCATGGATGTCCGTACTCCTCTGCGCGCGTCGTCGACACGTCGGTCGTCCTGAGCCGCAGGTTGGGCTCGTCGGGGCGCTGGTGTGGTCGGAGACCGGGCGGGGGGAGATGCTGGGAGGTGCGCGCGAGCGATGCGATCTCCATCAGCGCTTCGACATGTGCGGCGAAGGCCCGCCGTCCGGTAGGCGTAAGCTGCGCCCACGTCCGTCGGCGACCGTTGAGCGTAGCCCTGCGCAGCCTGAGGTAGCCTGCATCCTCCAACTGTTTGATGTGCTTGGACAGTGCCGAGTCGCTGATCCCGAGTGCCTCTCGCAGCACCTGGAACTCGGCCTCGTTCGAGGGGTCAGCAGAGAACAGATGTGCAGGCGGTGGGGTGCGTGGATGACCGGATCGAGGCGGGGCACGGTCACCACGACGTTGTTGTGGACGCGGGGGTGCAGGCGCTCATGACGGTCGTCCCGTGACCCTTCGCCGAGTCGAGTGGCGCAGAAGCTCGAGCACCGTGAAGAGCACCAGACCCGCGATCGCCCCGGGTGCCGACGGGATCCACCACTGCCGGGACGCTGCCTACGTGACCCGCTCACCGCGCAGGTTCTGGCCGTCCTGCACGAGCGACCCGGTCACGACTGGCCCCCTGGACACCCTCGCCGTGACGGTCAACGTCCCCCGTGCCACCCTTGTGCGGCGCTTCGCCCGCCACGTCGGCGAACCACCACTGACCTACCTCACCCGCTGGCACCTCAACGTGGTCGCCCGCGCGCTACGCGACACCATCGTCCACCGGATGGGCTGTACCTCCGAGTTCGCCTTCAACCGCGCCTTCGCCCGCCTCCACGGCCAACCACCCGGCCGCTAACGCCGACCTGCCGCCACGAACTGTTGACCGCCAGACGACAAGATGAGCTGTGGTGGCTCAGCCGATGCGGCCGACACCGCCGAAAAGGTAGACCTCGGGCTCGTCGGACTCCGGGTCGGGGCGCCAGCGTGAGCACGTGACGACGCCGGGTTCCAGCAGGTCCAACCCGCCGAAGAAGCGTTCGAGCTCGATTTTGGTCCTGGCGCGGATCGGCGTGCCGCCGCGTTCGGTGGTTTCCCGCATCACGCGCAGCATCGGCTCGCCGTGGATCTCCGCCGTGGAGTGGGTGAGCACCAGGTAGCTGCCGGCGGGCATCGCCTGCACCAGTTGTGCGACGGAGCCGTACGCCACATCGTCGTCCATGATGTGGTTGACGACGCCGAGGAGCATGAGCCCGATCGGCTGCGAGAAGTCGAGCGTCCGCCGCGCGGACGCGAGGATCGCGTCCGGCTGCCGCAGATCGGCTTCGACGTAGTCGCAACTGCCTTCCGGCGTGCTGGCCAGCAGCGCACGCGCGTGTGCCATGACGAGCGGGTCGTTGTCGATGTAGACCACCCGGCAGCGCGGGTCCAGGGACTGCGCGACCTCGTGGGTGTTGTCCGCTGTGGGCAGCCCGGTGCCGACGTCGAGGAACTGGCGGATGCCGGCGTCCCCGACGAGGAACCTGACCACCCGCTGGAGGAACGCGCGCTCGGACTTGGCTCCGATGGGGATGTCCGGGATGTGGGCGATGACCTCATCGCCGGCAGCCCGGTCTACCGCGAAGTGATCCTTGCCGCCGAGCCAGTAGTTCCATATCCGCGCCGAGTGCGGAACAGCGGTGTCTAGCTTGGAGCCTGAAGGGAGCTCCCAATCCTCGGTCATGGGGTAATTCTTCCGCAACGGCGGGGTGACGACGCAACTGGGGCGGCGGTTCGACGGCCAGGCCGAGCTCCAGTAGGGCACCCCTGGTGGTGAGTGGAGATCCTGTCTGGCAGACCGCGTTGCGGGCCCCTCTCTGTCGTGGTGGGGCCGGCGGGGTGACGACCTTCACATCGCTCGCGGCCAGCGCCTCCCGTAATTCGGCGGGCGGCAGGGTGTCGGTGATCAGGTAGTCCGCGCTGCTTAGCTCGGGGACCTGGGCGAAGAGTCGGCGGCCGAACTTCGAGGAGTCGGCGAGGATGGCCACCCGGCCGGCGCGCGAGATCATCTCCTGCGTCATCGCGGCTTCGGTGAGGTTGCTGGTCGTGCGACCGGCCTCCGCATCGACCGCACCGACGCCGATGTCGCCGATGGCGGTGGGTGGCAGCGCCCCGGGCACCAGCAGATTGGTCGTCGCCACGGTGAGGTCGCGGTGCCGGCCCAGGTTGCGGGCGACCGCCAGGGTCGTCGTCCCGCTGCTGATCATGATGGTCGAGCTGTCCTCAACCAACGCCGCGGCCAGTGCCGCGATCTTCTCCTTCTCCTGCAGGCTGAGCCGCTGGTCGACGGCGCGGTCGGTGCGGGGCGGTGACCGCGACGACAGTCGCGTTCGTCGCGGCGTGTGGTGTGGACGACGGTGCGTCGGACCAGTCGGCAAAGTTCGACCGGATCATCGACGAGTTCACCGCGCAGAACCCGAACATCGAGATCGAGTTGCTGAGCGCGCCGTACGCCTCGGCCAAGCAACAGCTGCTCACCGGCGCCGCCTCGAAGACCCTGCCCGACGCACTCGCCCGCAGCACAGGAGAACCGGTCCTCGGGCATGGTGGTCGGCTACTCGTTCCGGGACAACGTGATCGTCCAGGAGATTCCGGTTCTCGCCGGGTTCGCGAACTACACCAAGGTGCTCACCTACCCGGAATCCCTGGCCGGGCCGCAGCCCCGAGCACGGTGACCTTTGCAGACGGGCTCTCTCCTAGCACGGTGACCGCGACCATCGGCTCCGACCTGCCGAACCCGCTGCCACCGGGACGCGCCGGGTATTGACGGATATCGGTATCTCGAAGTGCACCACCCGGGAGGCGTGCGGGCTGCCGTCGCGGGGGTCGTGCACCACCTCGGCCACGCTCCGCCAGAACGCCTCCGCCCCGGGGACCCCGGTGTCGGTGTGCAGGTAGACCGCCCGGTAGCCGGGGTGCCCGGCGGCGAACGCGACGGCCCGTCGGACCAGTGCGCGGGCCAGCCCGTTGCGGCGGTGTTCCGGGCGTACGTAGACCCGGAACAGCTGGGCGGTGCTCGCCGCCGGGTAGCGGTCGACCAGCCAGCGGGGATGCGGCGGGCTGTTCGGCGCGGCGGCGCGGACGGCGGTGGTGGCGACCACCTCGTCGCCCTTGACCGCGACGAATAGCGCATGCCGCTCAGGCCGTAGGTAGGTGCCGGCGAGGTCGATGACGTCGGCGTGCCACCGCGGCTGATAGCCGTAGCCGAACACCTGGTAGAAGGTGTCGAGCATGACGCTGCGGGCACCGTCGAGGTGCTGCGGCGTGGCGGTACGGATGTCGTACGGACCGATGTTCTGGTCGTTCACGTGGTGCTCATCTCTCCGGTGCTGGACGTGGTTGCGGGTCGCGACAGATGTCGCGGCAGGTCGGGGTCGCGCGGTCGTGGCAGGTCAGGGTCGAGCAGGGCGCGGGTCAGCGGCTGCCGGCCGGCGCGCAGCACGGTGGCGGCGGGACCGTGTTCCACGACCCGGCCGTGGTCGAGCACGGTGACGTGGTCGGCGAGCCGGTCGACCACGTCCGGGTCGTGCGTGATGACCAGCAGCGCGAGCCGGTGGGTGCGGCACACTTCGTCGAGCAGGTCGAGGATCCGGTCCTGGTTGACGCGGTCGAGACCGGACGTGATCTCGTCGCAGACCAGCAGCCGGGGTCGGGCCACCAGGGCGCGGGCCAGAGCGGCGCGTTGCAGCTCACCGCCGGAGAGCCGGTCGGGGCGGCGGGCGGCGAGAGCATCGTCGATCCCGACCTGACGCAGCAGGTCGTGGGCGGTCCGCAGCGCCTCGACGGTCGGTTGGCGGTGCAGCCGTACGGCGGGGCGGGCGACCTGGTCGAGCAGGGCGGCGGACGGCTGGAAACTGGCCCGCGGATCCTGGAAGACGTACTGCACGGTGGTGAGGTCGCCCCGCTGCCGGCGGTCGATCGAGCCGGCGAGCCGGCGGCCGTCGAGTTCGATACTGCCGCCGCTCGGTGAGTGCAGGCCGGCCAGGCAGCGGGCGACGGTGGTCTTGCCGCTGCCGGAGCGGCCGACCAGGGCGAGGCGCTGTCCGGGGCCGATGACCATGTCGATGTCGTGCAGGACGGTGCTGCCGTGGTGCGCTGCGGTGAGCCCGGCGACCCGCAGCAGCTGACCGGCACCGCCCGGCGGGTCAGCGGCGGGGGTCCGCGCTGGCCGAGCTGGGGTGTCAGGAAGGACCGCGTCCGGTGGACCGGAGGCGACGACGGTGCCCCGGTCGAGCATGAGGACGCCATCGGCGACCGCCCGTACCAGGTGCAGGTCGTGGGTGAGCAGGACGACCGCGACGCCGGAGCCGGCGAGACGGCGTAGTTCGGCGGCGACGTCGCGGCGGTTGAGGCTGTCCTGCCCGGTGGTCGGTTCGTCGGCGACCAGGACGCGGGCACCGGCCAGCAGGGCGTGCGCGATGACGAGCCGCTGCTGCTGGCCGCCGGAGAGTTGGTGCGGGTAGCGCCGCAGCAGGTCGCGGTCGTCCGGCAGGCCGACCCGGGCCAGTACCGCCCGGACCGCCTGCCGGGTGGCGGCGCTCCGTGTCCGACGCGACGGCGTCGGGGTGTGCCGGCGGGCGATCTCGCGCAGCACCGGGCCGATCCGGCGTACCGGGGTCAGCGCCGCCGCCGGCTGCTGCGGAATGTAGCCGACGGTGCCGCCGGCCGGCGGTGTCTCTGGGCTGACCGGGCGACCATGGATCTCGACGTCGCCGGTAAGCCGGACGCCGGGTCCGGCTTCGCCGAGCAGCGCCCGCCCGAGCGTGGTCTTGCCGCTGCCGGACGGGCCGACGACGGCGAGGATGTCGCCGGCCGCCACGGTGAACGACACGTCGCGCAGCAGCCGCTGTCCACCGGCGTCGGCGCACAGCCCGTCGACCCGGATCACTTCGTGACCTCCGGCCGGGTGGCCAGCAGCTGATCGGTGACCAGGTTGACCCCGACGGCGAGCGCGACGAGCAGCGCGGCGGGCACCACCACCGCCCACGGCTGCAGGAAGATCCCGGCGCGGTTGCGGTCGACCATGACGGCCCAGTCGGCGGCGTCCGGGGCGACGCCGATGCCCAGGAAACTGGCGGTGGCGACGAGGTAGACGGCGCCGATGAACCGGATCCCGGCGTCGGCCAGCAGGACCCGGCGGATACCCCGGGCGACGTACCCGACCGCCCGCCGCCACCACGTCTCCCGGTAGAGCCGCATCGCTTCCATCGCGGGTCCGTGGGCCAGCGGCAGGGCCGCGGCGCGGGTGATCCGGGCGATCTCCGGCAGGGCGATGACGGCGACGATTACCACCAGCGTCACCGGCCCCTGGGGTGCGGTGGCGGCGAGCAGGATGAGCAGCAGCAGCGACGGGACGGCGAGGAGCAGGTCCAGCGGGCGCATCAGCACCTCGTCGAGCCAGCGCCGGCGGGTGAGCGCGGCGAACAGACCGACGGGTACGCCGATCAGGTAGGCCAGGGCGGTCGCGGCGGCGGCGACCGCGACGACGGACCGGCCGCCGAGCAGGAGCTGCCCGGTGACGTCCCGGCCGACGAAGTCGGTGCCGAGCAGCCCTGCCTGGTCGAACGGCCGGGTCCGGTCCGCGCCGTTGCCGACCAGGGCCAGATCGACCAGGGCCGGACCGGCGAGAGCGAGCAGCAGCGGTACGGCGAGCAGGACGACCCCGGTGACCAGGAGCGGAACCCGGCCGGTCCGCCGAACCCGGCTGATCATCGGAGCCCGGCCGGTCATCGGGCACCTGCCGCACGCGGGGCGAGCCGGAACGCGACCAGGTCGGCGGCCAGGTTGACGACCACGGTGGTGACCGCCACGATCACGCACAGCCCTTGGACGGTGGGGACGTCCCGGGCGGCGACCGCGTCGACCAGGGCGGTACCCAGACCGGGGATGACGAAGACCGCCTCGACGACGATGACGCCGCCGAGCAGCCAGTCGGTGGTGCGGGCGAGTTGCTGCACGACCGGCGCGGCGGCGGTGGGCAGTGCGTGGGCCAGCCACCGGCGACGGGCACCGAGGCCGAGGCGGCGGGCGTGGGCGACGTACTCGGAGCGCAGCGCGTCGACCATGCCGGCGCGGGTCAGCCGGCTGAGTGAGCAGATCGGTCGGGCCAGCAGCACCAGCAGCGGCAGGACCAGCACGGCCGGCTGGGCGAGCAGGTTGGGGCCGGTGCCGACGGCGGTCGGCGGAAACCAGCCCAGCCGTACGCCGAAAACCGCGACCAGCAGGATGGCCAGGGCGAACTCCGGTACCGCGTATAGACCGACGGCGACGGCGCTGATGGCGCGGTCGAGCCGGCCGCCTTCGCGCCGGGCGGCGAGCATGCCGAGGCCGATCGCGATCGGGACGAGGACGAGCAGCGTCACGGCGGCCAGCAGTACGGTCGCGGCGGCGCTGCCGACGATCATGTCCAGGACCGGCCGTTGGGAGATCAGCGATTCGCCGAAGTCTCCGTGCAGCAGCCCGGTGAGCCAGTCGAGGTACCGCTGCCACGGTGGCTGGTCAAGGTCGAGCTGTTCGCGGATCAGCGCGATCCGCTCCGGGTCGGGCTGGTCACCGGCGATCACCACCGCCGCGTCGCCGGGCAGCGCCTCGGTGAGCACGAACACGATGGTGGTGATGCCGGCGACCTGCCCGACGCCGAGCAGCAGCCGCCGAACCGTGTAGCGGGTCAGGCTCAAGCCAGCCACACCTTGTCGAACCGGGCCCAGTCGAGGGTGTTGGCGGGGGCCTCGGCGGACACGCCGCCGACCCGGGGCGCGGTGGCGACGAGGAAGTCGGCGAAGCCCCACACCAGCAGCCCGCCCTCGGCGTGCAGCATCCGCTGCATCTCGCCGTACGCCTGCCGCCGGCCCGCTTCGTCGGCGGTGGAGACGGCGGTGGCGTAGAGGTCGTCGAACTCGGGCCGCGTCCACTTGGTGGCGTTCGTCGTCGAGGTGCTCAGCAACCGCTGCGAGATGTGGGTCTCGATCGGCATGGCACCGGAGCGGAAGCAGGCCATCACTCCATTGTCGAGCACCTCTCGCCAGTACGTGTCCTTGTTGCGTTGCACCGGTTCGACGTTCAGCCCGACCGCGCGGGCCTGGTCGGCGAAGACACTGGCCGCCTCGACGAACCCGGCGGCCACCGGCGCGGTGTCCAGCGGGATCCGCAGGCCGCTTGCGCCGGCCCGGTCGATGAGCGCCCGGGCCCGGTCGAGGTCGGGTTCGCGCTGGGGGATGTCGTCGGCGTAGTACTGGTAGCCCTTGCCGAACAGGTCGTTGCCGACCTGCCCGGATCCGGACAGGACCGTCTCGACCAGCTGCTGCCGGTCGGTGAGCAGGAACATCGCCTCCCGTAGGTCACGGTTGTCGAACGGGGGCCGGTCCAGCTTCATGGTGAAGCCCTGCAGGCCGCTGTTGGCCATCCGGGTGATGGCGATCCGGTCGTCGGCGGCGTAGCTGCGGGCCGTGGTGGGGCTGATGTCGTGCGCGTAGTCGACCTGCCCGGCGAGCAGGGCGTTGACCCGCGCCGACTCCTCGTTGGCGATCACGTACTCCAGCTCGTCGAGGTGCGCGGCGCCGTCCCAGTAGTCCGGGTACCGGGCCAGCAGCAGCGACGTGCCGGGGGTGAAGCTGCTGAACGTGAACGGCCCGGAGCCGATCGGCCGGTCGAACGACTCGCTGCCCTCCGGCACGATGTACGCGCCGAATGCGGCGAGCACGTTGCCGAACTCGGCGAACGGACGGGTCAGCGCGAACTCGACCGTACGGTCGTCGACGGCCCGGCTGGCCCGCAGATCGATCAGGGACAGGCTGGCCTTGGCGCGGAACGCCCGGTCCGGGTCGGTGATCCGGGCGTAGCTGGCCAGTACGTCGGCGGCCCGCACCGGCCGGCCGTCGTGGAAGGTCGCCTCCCGCAACGGCACCCGCCAGCGGGTGAGGTCGGCGTTGGGCTCCCAACTCAGCGCGAGCCGGGGCTGGATCGACACGTCCGGGCCGTAGTCGGCGAGCTTGTCGAAGATCGCTTTGGCCCGGGACGCCTCGTTGAACAGGTTCGCCAGGTGCGGGTCGAGGTTCTCGGTGGCGCCGCCACCGGCGAACGCGACCCGCAGCCGGCCGCCCCGCTTCGGGGTGCCACCGCCAGCGGCGGCGTCGGTGCCGGCGGGGGTGTCGGCGCCGCAGCCGGCGAGGAGCGCGGCGGTCAGGGCGGCACCGCCGCCGAGCAATGTTCGGCGGCGTAGTCGGGCAACAGTCGACATGTCAGTTCTTCCTTCCAAGGGGTTTCAGCGGGGAGTTCAGGCCGCGTCGTCGCGGCGGCGGGCGACCAGGTGCAGGCGGTCGCCGCGTAGGCCGGTCGCCAGCTCGGCGCCGGGACGCCAGGGCGGTTCGGTACGCGGGCCGGGGGCGTCGAACAGGGCGAGGACGTCGAACCCGGCGCCCTCCAGCAGATGGCGCAGCTCCTGCGGGAAGAGCAGCCGCCATGCGGAATTCTGCACGAGTTCCTGCTCCGCACCCGGCCAGGTCCACATCCGACGGCGGCGCAGCAGCTGCGCCGCGGCGTCGATCCACAAGGTGGTACGGGACGTGTAGGTGACGCCCTGCCAGCGCACCGACCGGATGCTGGGCCCGTCGACCAGGTCGGTGTTGCCGAGGAAGTACGCGCCGTTGCGCATCTCGGCGATGAGCAGCCCGCCGGGGGCCAGCTGCCGTCGGCAGTTGGCCAGCGCGGCGGTCAGGTCGGCGTTGTGGTGGCAGTACAGCAGCGCACTGTCCAGGCAGGTGACCACGTCGAAGCGCAGGTCGAGGTCGAACGTACGCAGGTCACCTTCGACGAACCGGACCCGCTGGTGGCGGCGGCGGGCGTAGGCCAGCATCCGGGGGGACAGGTCCAACCCGGTGACGTCGAAGCCGGCGTCGGCGAGGTACCCGGCGTCGCGGCCGGTGCCGCAGCCGAGGTCGAGCAGCCGCCGGCCGGGCGGGCCGGGCGCGAACCGGTCGACCAGGTCGGCCACGAACCTGGCCGCCCGGTGCTCCGGGTCGGGAAACTGGGCCTCGTACAGCTGCGGGTTGTCGGTGAGCAGGTTGCCGCCCGTCACCACCGGTCCGTCCGTGACCAGTGTTTCGCCCCCGACCACCGGCTCGCTCACCGGGCGGCCCTTCCGATGCCGCCATCCGACGGTCCACCGGCGACGACCGGCACCGGACGTGGGGCGAGCAGGCCCCGGCGGTGCAGCACCCACACGGCGGCGCCCGAGGCCAGGCCAAGCCCGGCGCAGAGCAGCCAGGCTCCGGCGGGTACGCCCTGCGCCGCCCCGTCCGGCTGGCCACCGGTCTGCATGAACCGGCCGACGGCGGTGGTGGCCAGCGCCGCCACAACCCCCGAGGCCAGGTAGAACACGCCGAAGTAGGTGCCGGTCAGCCCGTCGCGGGCGAAGCCGGGCACCAGCTCCAGCACGAACGGCTGCGCCATCATCACACCGACCGCCAGCGCCAGCGCGGCGACCAGCGTCGGCAGCGCCCGCACCGGAGGCGGGCCGGTCACCGGCAGCAGCGGCAGCAGGAATCCGAGACCGGCCACCGCCAACCCGGCCGCGATGGACACCCCACGGCTGCCCCGCTGGCGCAGCCACCCGGTAAGCCGTACCTGCCAGCCGAGAGTGACCACCGTGGACACGACGAAGAGTGCGGCCACCGCCAGCGCGGTGCCGGCCACGGCCTCGGCCTGCACCGGTAGCACCAGGTACAGCTGGGTCTGCAGGGCGAACAGCGCACTCAACGCCACCGTGAACGCCAGGAACCGGCCGTCGGTCAGCGCCTCCCGCCAGTCCCGGCCGACGCTCTGCCCGCTGCGGGTCACCGGGTGCGGTGGCAGCACCAGCAGTTGCGCCAGGGTCAGCGCGGCGAACACCACCGTCGCGCCGATCGCGGCGGCCCGGAAGTCGACCAGCAGCAGCGCGCTGCCGAGCAGCGGCCCGAGCAGCGCACCGGCGCTGGCGAAGACGTTGAACAGGGCGAAAGCCTCGGCCCGGCGCTCGGGGGCGGCCTCGGCGAGGTAGGCGCGTACCGCCGGGTTGAACAGCGCCCCGGCCAGCCCGGTCAGCACCGAGGCGGCCAGCAGTGCGGGCAGCGACCCGCCGACCGCGAACACCGCGAAGCCGACCGCCCGCAGCCCGCAGCCCGCGATGATCACGCCACGTGCGCCGAGCCGGTCGGCGGCCGATCCGCCGACCAGGAACAGTCCCTGCTGGCTCAGGTTGCGTACCCCGAGGACCAGGCCGACCAGGGTGGCCGACAGGCCGATGTCGTCGCGCAGGTAACCGGCCAGGTAGGGCAGCAGCATGTAGAAGCCGACGTTGACCCCGAGCTGGTTGACCACCAGCAGCCGGATCGCCGGTGGAAAACTGGTCAGCGTCGTCCAGGTCGCCCTCACCGCGCCGCCTCCGCCATGCCGGATCCGGTCGTCGCCGTCGGCGTCACGCCCAGTCCGGGGGCGTCCGCCAGGCGCAGCACGCCGTCGTGGCCACCGACCCCGGTCCACGGATCGTCGGCGATCAGCAGGTGCCCGTCCAGGTCGACCCAGCGGGCGAGACCGGCCAGGTGCACGGCCGGCGCGACACCGAGGGTGCTGGCGACCAGGCAGCCGAGCATGATGTCCAGGCCGCGTTCCCTGGCCGCCTCGACGATCCGGGTGGCGGCGGCGATCCCACCGCACTTGGCCAGCTTGACGTTCACCCCGGCGACCGCGCCGGTGAGCCGGTCCAGGTCGGCGAGGCGCTCGGCGTCCTCGTCGGCGACGACCGGGATCGCGGTGCGGGCGGCCACCCGGGCCAGCAGGTCGGGCCGGCCCGGCGGGATCGGCTGCTCGACGGCGTCGATCCGGTACGGGGTGAGCGCGTCGAGCCGCCGTACCGCCTGCTCGGCGGACCAGCCGCCGTTGGGGTCGAGCAGCAGCCGGGCCGTCGGCGCCTCGGCGCGTACCGCCGCCACCCGGGCCACGTCGGCGTCGTCACCGGCTTTCACCTTCAGCACCGCGAACCCGGCGGCGACCAGCCGACGCGCGGTCGCCGCCGCGTCCGCGACCGGCACCAGCCCGATCGTGTACGCCGTGGCGACCGGCGTCGGCGCCGGCGCTGCCAGCAGGCGGTGCACCGGCAGCCCCCGGGCCTGGCCGAGCAGGTCGTGCACGGCGGTGTCCAGCGCCGCGAGCACCCCGGCGGGCCCGTCGAACGTGTTCAGCTCGTCGCGCAGCGCCGCCGGATCCGAACAGCCGGCGAGCCGGCCGGTCCAGCCGGCACAGGTACGTTCGATCGCGGCCCGGTCGAGTCCGTAGTAGCCGCTGGTGACGACCTCGCCGTGGCCGGCGAGCCCGTCGTGGGTGACGGTCAGCTGGACCGCTTCGCGGTGCGCCATCACCGACCGGGAGATCCGCAGCGGTTCGCGCAGCACCAGCCGGTACGGGTGCCAGGACAGTTTCATGCCGGCACCCGCTCGTGGCGTACCGGGTCGCCGACCACCCGGCAGCGGCTCCACCGGGTGACCTCCACCGCACCGGGGTGCGGTATCTCGACCGGATGGCCGGGGGTGGGGCCGAGCAGCCCGTGCCGGCCGCACCAGCCGTCGTCGAAGATGGAGTCGAGGTAGCGGTGCGGGCCGTCGGGGAAGACCGCCAGCACCCGGGTGTCCGGCTGGGTGCGGGCCACCCAGGCGGCGACCCTGGCGACCGCGCCGGTGGACCATCCGCCGGTGACGAACGCCGTCCGGGCCAGCCGCCGGCAGGTGTCCACCGCCTCCGCCGGGCCCAGCCAGTGCACCTCGTCGAACGCCGGATAGTCCACGTTGTCCGGATAGATGCTGCTGCCCAGCCCGCGCATCACCCGCCGCCGGGCCGGCTGGCCGAAGATCGTCGAGCCGATGGTGTCCACGCCGATCAGCCGCAGCTGCGGCCAGTGCCGGCGCAGCGTCCGGGCCAGCCCGGCGCTGTGCCCGCCGGTGCCGACGCTGCACACCAGCACGTCGACCGCGTCGACCTGGGCGGCGATCTCGTCACCGAGGCTCGCGTACCCGGCGACGTTGTCCGGGTTGTGGTACTGGTCCGGCCAGTACGCGCCGGGCAGCGTCGCCAGCACCTGCGTCAGCCGTTCCCGGCGGGCCTGCTGCCAGCCACCTGTCGGGTGGGGCCGGTCGACCACCTCCAGCCGGGCCCCGTACGCGCGCAGCAGCGCCCGCATCGACGGCTCCAGCTCCCGGTCGACAACCAGCACCACCGGGTGGCCGAGGGCCTGCCCGGCGAAGACCAGCCCGATGCCGAGGGTGCCGCTGGTCGATTCCACCACCGGTGCGCCGTCGCGGAGTTCGCCGCGCCGCCGCGCGCCTACCAGCATCGCCACCGCCGCGCGGGCCTTCATCCCACCCGGCGCGGCGGACTCGACCTTCGCCCAGAAGCCGCCGTGCGGGTGCGGCAGCGGCGTGTCGACGTAGATCAGCGGGGTGTGCCCCACCAGGTTCAGCAGCTGCGGGGCGCTCACCCGGACACCCCGTACCGGTAGAGGGCCGTCGGGCCGCCGTCGAGCCAGAAGAACGGGTACGGCTCGGCCGACACCGCCGTCAGCCCAGCGCCGAGGAACCACGGCAGCACGGCGCTGCCGGTCTGCGCGAACGTCACGAACGGCTTGCCCTCGGCGGCGGCGTGGGTCAGCAGCGGCTCGAAGGTGCCGTTGCCGAGCGTCATCCCCGAGGCGAGGATCGCGTCGCAGCGGTCCAGCAGCGCCGCCGCGTCGGGCAGACACGGCTCGTCCCATTCGGTGTGGCCGCCGGCCAGGTCGCACGGCAGGTACCGCCGGTCGGCGGCGCGGAGCCGGGCCAGCAGCGAGTTCACCACCCCGACGACCAGGACCGGGCCGCCGGTCGGCGGCAGCAGGTCGACCACGGCGGCGGCCCGGGCCTGCGACTTGGCCAGCGAGCTGCCGGCGGGCACGGTGACCACGGTGTCGGCCACCTCGGCGTGTGGCCGCTGCGCCATCAGGTACGCGTCGAGCGCGGCCACCCGCACCGGCAGCAGCGGATGCGCGAGCAGGTCGGCGACCGAGGCGCCGACACAGTCGTAGACGACCTCGTCGGGCAGCGCGCCGGGCTCGACCGCGCAGGAGCCGGCCGCCGCGTCGACCCGCAGGCTCAGCACCTGGTTGCGGTAGCCGCGCAGCCGATTCGCGTGCCTCGCGCCCTGCCTGGTCACGAACCCCACACTGACCTGGCAGCGGGTCGGGTCCACGCCGTGCCGTCCGGCCTGTACCGCGTCGATCAGCGCGGCGAGGGACCGGTACGCCGGCGGGGCCGGCGACACGGCCGTCATACCGCCGCTCCGGCCGGCGTGGCGGCGAACCGGTGCCGGTCGGTGCCGTCGTCGTCGACGTACCCGACGCGTACCTGTGCGGCCAGGCCGTCGGCGATGGTCCGCGCGTCGGTCCCGGCCGTGTCGACAACCATGACGTGGCCCAGGTAGTCGTTGTTGCTGCTGCTGTCCCCGGCCCGGTGGCCGGCGGGTTTCACCGACCAGTCGACCACCCGTGGGTCGGTCTGCCAGGCCCCGGTTCCGTCAACCCGGGCGATGACACCGGGGCGCGGCGGCAGTACGAATGCGATCGCCGCGCTGCGTACGCCCGTGTCGGCGGGTGTGAGGTCGGCGGTCTCGCCGAGCGCCAGCTGCGCGTACACCATGGGCAGGTCGATGCCGGTGACCCGGCGCACCAGCTCGGTGATCTGGTTGCCGGCCGGCCGGGGGTTGACCTCGACCACCCGGGGCCCGGCCGGGGTCAGTCGCAGCTCGGTGTGGGCGACCCCGCGGTCCAGCCCGACCGCCGCCAGCGCGGCCACCGCCACCTCACCGGCCCGGCGGGTGGTCGCCGGGTCGAGCACCGCCGGGAACATGTGTCCGGTCTCGACGAACCCCGAGGCGCCGCCGAGGCTCTTGTCGGTCACCCCGACGACCGTCGTGTGTCCGTCCACGGTGACCGTCTCCACGCTCACCTCCGGACCGGACAGCAGCTCCTCCAGCAGCACCGTCGGCACCCGGGGCTGGCGTCTGGCGTTGACCGGGAACCCGGTGAGGGCGTTGAACGCCGCCCGTAGCCCGGCCTCGTCGGCGACTTCGCGCACGTACATGCCGGCGCAGAGGTCGACCGGTTTGACCACCAACGGGAAGCCCAGCTCCCGGGCGGCCTGCGCGACGTCGGACCAGCTCTGCGCGAGCGCGTACCGGGGTTGCGGCACGCCGGCGGCGTCCATCGCCGCCCGGGCGAGGTCCTTGCGGTACGCCCGGCGCACCGCCTCTGGGTCCGCGCCGGGCAGTCCTAGGTGGGCGGCCAGCTGGGCGGCGGTGTCGAGGTAGTAGTCGCAGGAGGTGAGCACGCCGTCGAAGCGCAGCGCCCGGTGCAGCTGTTCCGTGTGCTCCAGCAGTCCGGGCAGCTCGTTGGTCTCGGCGGTCAGTACATTGTGCGCGGCGAGCAACGGATGCGCACCCCCGGCCGGTGCGCTGCGCAGGTAGTGGTGCAGGTCGCGGGTCAGGAAGGAGAACTGGTGACCGGCCTCCAGCACGGCCCTGGGCAGCAGATGCGCCATCGCACCGATCCAGCTCTCCACCAGCAGCACATGCGCCATCGACGCCTCCTCGCTCGGAAACCGGCATGGTGATGGTAACGGTTATCGTTTACTGAGGATAGGCGCACGCTGCCCGGCAGCCGGTCAGCGAGTGCGGCAGCGGCCCCGAGGGCTCACCGCCGCGACTGGTCTGCCTCGGTCCGGGCAGTGGATGTCGGCGGGTGGAAATCGGCCAAGCCCGTGACGAGCAGCAGGTACGCGGTCAGTTCCAGCAGCGTGATGAGCGCCGTGACCGGGTACGGCGTCGACGGCGTGGACCCGATGGCGTAGGCGGCGGACCAGGCCAGCTGGTCGCCCACGTACGGGGACAGCGGCACGGCCCGGATGGCCGCGTCCACATGGGGCAGCGCGGTGACGGCGAGCAGCGCCGCCCCGGCCGAGGCGAGCCACCGGCGGTGCCCGGCCAGCGCCGTGGCGAGCGCCAGCGCGGCCAACCCGAGCCCCAACGGCGGCAGCACCGCCAGGCTCACGGCGATCACCGAGCCGGCCAGGTCAGCCCCGGTCGGATGGTCACGGTGGTCCGCCGCCAAGGTCAGCCAGATGGCGGAGATCCGGATCACCGTGTACCCGGTGATAACCGCGGCTGCCAGTGCTGTGGCGACCGTTGTCCGTCGCCGCCGGGGGTGGCGGTGCCACACCGCGAGCAGTATCGCCACCGCGGTCAGCGACGCCCAGCAGAGGGCGAGGCCCGCCTCGACGCCAGCGAACCGGTCGACGCCGGCGGTATCCGGCCGCAGCACCTGCCAGCCACGACCCTCGGCCCGGTCGGCAGGCATCGTCCGGACGGTGTCCAGCATCAGTACGGCGAGCGCCGCCGGCACCGCCCAACGTGGCGTCGGCAGCCCGCTGACCACGGCATAGGCGACGAGCAGACTGATCGCCAGCACCTCGGTGTAGCGCCAGGCCGGACTGTCCGTCAGGACGCCGGCGACGTGGATCACGGCGCATCCGCCTGCGGCGGTCAGGAGAACCGGTCCGCGACGCACCGGGTGAATCCTACTCGCCCCTCTGCCAGCGGTCGGATCGCTTACCAACGCTCCAGGCGGACATCGACGGAGCAGCACCGCTGGCCTTCGCTTGCCGGGCCAGCGGTCGGACGGGTATCAGGCTTCGAACCTGCCGGTCCTGATGTCCTGGACGAAGCCGGTCCACTGGGCCGGGGTGAAGGACAGCACCGGCCCAGCCTGGTCCTTGCTGTCACGCACCTGGGCGGCCTGGTCGACGTACCGTGCCTCCACGCAGGCACCGTTGCCGCCGCTGCGGCTGCTCGTGCGCCACTGGTTGTCGAGTGCCTTCATGGTGTCTCCCTATCCCGGAGGTCCTTGATCATCTCGGCCGATGCTGCGGGTGACAGGGCAGATGCCCGCAGGTCGTCGAAGACCTTGGCGCACCTCTGCACATCCTCACCTTCAGCGTAGAGGTCTCCGGTCAGCCCTTCGATGTAGACCACCCCCGGCCCCTCGTCGAAGCTGAGGATGTGGAAGCTCGACAGCATCGAGGCGTATGCACCCTCCCCGAACGGGATGACCTGAATGATCACGTTCCACCGGTCCTGGGCTTCGAGCAGCGCTGTCAGCTGGTTGGTCATGATCTCCGGTCCGCCGATCCGGCGGTGCAGCACTGCCTCGTCGATGACCGCGACCAGGCGGAGCTTCTCCTCGGTGAGCAGCTTCTGTCGCTCCACGCGGACCGCTACCCGTTCCTCTACGGCCTGCGGTGTGGGCTGCGATGCGTCAGCGACCGTGATCGCACGGGTGTAGTCGACGGTCTGCAGCAGGCCGGGCACCACGAGCGTCTCGAAGTTCTGGATCGTCGTGGCGGCGGACTCCAGTCCGATGTACTGCCGGTACGAGTTCGGCAGGTCTCCGTACTTCGCCCACCAGCCGCGTTGCTTGCCGCTCCGCGCCATCGACAGCAGGGTCTCGCGCAGCTCGGCGTCGGCCACGCCGTACAGGTCCAGTAGGGCGTTCAGCGCCGGACCCTTCAGCCCGACCCTGCCCTGCTCGATGCGGCGCAAGGTGCTTGCCGAGACTTCGATGGTGTCAGCTGCCTTCTCGGTGGTCACGTTGGCTTCCTCGCGTGCTCGGCGGAGCTGCACGCCGAGCTGGAACCGCACGAAGGTCGGGCTCGTCATGCCCACATTCTGCTCCTGACGCCTCATTCTCGGCCATCCATATTTCGTCAATCCTAGATGGCTGCCAATCCTTGACTCCACAAAAGTGCGCGCGCAAAATGGACGCACGAGCCACATCGCGCAGATGCGAGGGGGCGGGCATGTCTCAACACGTCCCTATCAACCGGGGGCACTGGCCGAAGGAAGCCCAGTGAGCACGCACACTCCGGATCGTCCCCACTGGATGTGTGCGAAGTGCGGACTTCCATGGCCGTGCGACGCGCGCCGTCAGGAGCTCCTCGCCGAGTACACCGGCGCACGGGTGTCGCTGTCGGTCTACATGGCCACGTGCCTGATAGACGCCATGACCGATCTGCCGCTGCACAGGTCCGGGTACCTGTACTGGCGGTTCATTGGGTGGTGGCGCTGATGCTGTGTCGATCCCACAGGAGGGGATGTCGATGATGGAAGTGGGAGCGTTGTTCAGCGCGGCGCTGCTCGGCTTCTGCGCGGGGTTGTGGTCGTTCAAGGTCAAGTCCAGGTGGTGCCCGGACTGCGGGCGTACGACGTACCCGATGGCGGATCGGCCTGGTGAGTAGCCGGCTACTCGCCACACCGGAGCCGAAACCCGGCGACGTGCTGATCATCGGCCGGGAAGCCAGCGTCCAGTTCGCCGATGACCGCGCCATCCGACTCCGGGTCATCGCCGTCGACCGGAAGTGGACCTACGACGGGTGGATCTGGATCACCGGATACGTCATCGACCGCCACGGCACCGCAGCCGAACGGCGGGAGATATTCGTCCAGCGCCACGGACTCTACCGACTGCCCCGGCGCACAGAAACCTGGCCATCGACCAATCGACCAAGGGAGAGAAATGATCACCGAGATACTCCGTGACTGGTGGCTACGCTGGCTCGACTGGCGCTCCGGCCGGTCCACAGCCTCCCAGCGGCTGCACCACCTGCGCCGCGAGCTGCACCAACAACGGCACACGGCATCGGCCCGCCACCGCCGATTCGACAGCAACCGGGGACACCACTGGTCCACGCAGGCCACCGAACTCGTCCCGACCCTGCGCCCGTTGATGACCTACGGCCAGCAACTCGGCTACCGGGTCGTCCTGCACGGCTCACCCTGACCGACGCACGCCCCGACACCCACCAAGCCGGGGTCACCTGCCCGCCCGGCCGGGATCACCAAGATCAGTTGAAGGTGAGATACCTTTCAGTCGGCGGGAAAGGTGTCTCACCTTCAACTCGTGGCGTCGGTGCCGGTCAGCCCGGCGGTGCCGGTGGCGTCGGTGATCCTCGAAGCCGGGGAAGAGGGGATCTGTGCCGTCGGCTCCGTACACCTCACTGTCGGACGTCCCCGATGTCGTCCTCGCAGAACTGTCGTGGGCACGCCATGGCGTGATCATGCTGGCCGTCGACGGGCTGTCAATGACGCGGCGCCGGCGGCAGGCTGGCGGACCGCCGAGCTGACCCGGTTGGCCAACGCGTTCCCGAGTACGTCGACGACCGCGTGGCTGACCGCGCCATGACCGGAGTCGGGCCAGCGCGGCACGGCGCAGCCGCCTGCGGCGGTCAGGAGAACCGGTCCGCGGCGCACCGGGCGAATCCAGCCCGACCCCGGCCGAACCCGTCCGCCGGCGGCATCCGTCGACGGTCTCCGACCGTAGGTGATCGGGTCGACCTCTGTGGATATTGACAGAAGTTTGTCAATTAGTAAACTTTCCTTCCTGAGAGCGCTCTCACGACTTGCTCACATCGACCTCTCGGAGGTATGCAGATGAACCGCAAGCTGGGTGCGCTGCTGGGCCTGACCCTGAGCGCCAGCCTGCTCGCCGTACCGCCACCGGCCGCCGCCGCGCCGACCGCCGGCACCTCCGGCCCCGCCACGAGCGCGCCGGCCGCCGCCACCGAGATCGCCGATCCGGCCGACTCCGCCGCAACCGCCGATATGGCCGCGCTGCCCGCCGGCCAGATCGCCGCGCTGCGCCGGGATCTCGACCTCACCCCGGACCAACTGGCCACCCGGCTCGCCGTCGAGGCGGCCGCCGTACCGATCGAACACCGCCTGCGCACCGAACTGGCCGACGCGTACGCCGGCACCTGGGTCGCCGACGACGGCCGTACCGTCGTCGTCGGGGTGACCGACCCGGCGCAGGCCGCCCGGGTCCGCGCAGCCGGTGCCGAGCCCCGGACCGTCACCCGCAGCCTCGCCGAGCTGGACCGGCTCGCCGCCGGACTCGACCGACAGGCCGCCAGCGCCGACACCGCCGTGCACTCCTGGTACGTCGACCCGGTCACCAACACGGTGACCATCGAGGCCGCCGACGTCGCGGCGGCGGCCGGCTTCGCCCGCGCCGCCGGGCTGCCCACCGCCGCCACATCGGTGGTACGCAGCGACGACGCCTACCGCCCGGTGTACGACATTCGGGGCGGCGACCAGTACGTGATCAACGACAGTGTGCTCTGCTCGGTCGGCTTCGCCGTCGCCGGTGGATTCGTCACCGCCGGCCACTGTGGCGGCGTCGGGGCCTCCACCGCCGGCAGCGGGGTCGCGCAGGGCACCTTCCGGGGGTCGTCGTTCCCCGGCGACGACCTGGCCTGGGTGCAGACCAACGCCAACTGGGTGCCCCGGCCCTGGGTGAACAACTACGGCGGCGGCACGGTCAACGTCACCGGCTCCCAGGAGGCGGCGGTCGGGGCCGCCGTCTGCCGGTCCGGCCGGACCACCGGCTGGCGGTGCGGCACCATCACCGCCAAGAATGTCACCGTCAACTACTCAGGCCAGCTCGTCTACGGACTGGTCTCCAGCAGCGCCTGTGCGCAGCCCGGTGACTCCGGCGGCTCGTTCCTCGCCGGCACCCAGGCGCAGGGCGTCACCTCCGGCGCCGGCGGCAACTGCAGCTCCGGCGGCACCACCGTCTACCAGCCGGTCAACGAGATCCTTTCCCGCTACGGGCTGTCGTTGACCACCACCGGCGGCGGTTCGACCAGCCGGATCATCGGGCTCGCCGACAAGTGCATCGACGTACCGAACTCCAACGGAGTCGACGGCCAGTACCTGCAGCTGTACCGGTGCAACGGCACCAACGCGCAGAACTGGACCTTCCCCGGCGACGGCACCATCCGGGCGCTGGGCCTGTGCATGGACGTCGCCTGGGGCTCGACCGCCAACGGCGCCGTGGTGCAGCTCGCGAACTGCAGTGGCAACCCGGCCCAGCAGTGGGTGCTCTCCGGCGCCGGTGACCTGGTAAACCCGCAGGCCAACAAGTGCGTCGACGTGGTCGACTGGAACACCGCCGACGGTGCCCGCCTGATCATCTACGAGTGCCACGGCGGCGCCAACCAGAAGTGGCGGCGCGGCTGACCGACCGAACCGCGGTGCTGATACCGGCGGCACCAGGTGCCCGTGATGCCGCCGGCATCACGGGCACCCTTCGTCGACAGGGCAGCCGGGTCGATCGTCCGAGTAGGCCGCAGATGTATCAGGATGAGGCGGAACCACGAGATGGGAAAGGGAATGGGGCGGTCAACCGAGACGCGGGGCGATCAGGTCGTCGATCGCGAGGTCCATCCGGGTGTACGGAACCGGGATGCGCTCACCGTGCCGGTACTCGACCCGCGTGCGGTACCCGGTTGCGACAGGACCGGTGTGTTCGTAGATCGCCTCCTGGGTGACCACCCAGTACACGGGGTAACCGGCCTGACCGTAGAGCCTGGCCTTGACGTTGAGGTCCTGGATCGCGGTCTCGTCGGCGACCTCGACCACGAGCAGCACGTCGGCGGCGTCCCAGACCGACAGCCGGGTCCCGACGGACCCGATCGGATCCGCGTCGGCTCGACGCACCCAGCAGTCCGGGTCGGGAAGCGACTCCCCGGTCGGCAGGGTCGCAGTCGTCACCCGCACCCCGGATCGTGGCAGCAGCGCCAGCAGTTGACCGACGGTGTCGCCGTGCCACGAACCGATCACCACTGGCCAGATCTCTCCTTCGACGAGCTCGACCCGGCGGTCGAAGGCACCCGCTTCAAAGGCGCGCACGAACTCGCTCCGACTCCATCGGTAGGCGAGTACGGGCTGGTTCATGGTTTCGAGCCTACCAACCAGTTCGTCCGCCCCGAGGCGGTCGGAAGGCTGCGGCGGCTTATGTTGGCAGGCGGGTGCGGTGTGCGCTCGCGGCGGCCGATCACGGACACGTCGCCAACCTGTACGACGGCCGGCCGGTGTGAGCGCACCGGGCGGGAGAGAGGATCGAGACGTGGGGATCTACGACATTCCGCTCACCACCCTGGCCGGGCAGCCCGGCTCGTTGGGGGACTACGCCGGCAAGGCACTGTTGGTGGTCAACGTGGCGTCGAAGTGCGGGCTGACCCCGCAGTACGCCAGCCTGGAGCAGCTGCACGAGCGGTACACCGACCGGGGCTTCTCGGTGGTCGGCTTCCCGTGCAACCAGTTCGGTGGCCAGGAGCCGGGCAGCGCCGAGGAGATCCAGGAGTTCTGCTCGGCGACGTACGGCGTGACGTTCCCGATGTTCGCCAAGATCGAGGTCAACGGGCCCGGCCGGCACCCGGTCTACGCCGAGCTGACTGAAACCGCCGACGCCGACGGCACGGCCGGTGACATCCAGTGGAATTTCGAGAAGTTCCTGATCGCGCCGGACGGCCGGGTGGTCGGCCGGTTCCGGCCCCGGGTCGAGCCGACCGACGACGCGGTGGTCGCCGCGATCGAGGCACAACTGCCCGGCTAGGGCAGGACTGCCGCGTTGTACCGGCCGGCCCTGGGCTGGGGTCGGCCGGCCGTACGGTCACCGGGCCGGGGCGAATGCTAGGAATCCTCCTGGGACTTGCCCGCCGTACCGGACCTGCCGGCCGTACCGTCGGTCTGGTCCTCGCCGGCCAGCGCGGACCGCAACCGTTCCTTCTCGGACCGGCGGCGCTCGGCGGACTCGGCGATCTGCTGCGCCATCTCGTCCCGCCAGCCGCGCATCAGAAACCAGGACAGCGCGGCCGAGAAAATGACCGCGATCATAAGTTTCAGAAAAATGTTGATGTCGACCGGCCAGAGGGCCAGCACAACGATCACGAACAGCCCGATCCGGCCGAGCGTGTACTTCACCGCAGGGCTCATGCCTCTCCTCACCGGCCGTCCAGCCACCGGACGCCATGGAACCAGACCGCCGCGTACACCAGGGCGAAGACCGCCGCTCCGATCCCGCCGCCGGCCGTCGGCGGCAGGTCGGCCGCGATCCCGGCGGCGAGCAGCCCGGACGCGACCCCGACCCCGGTCGCCACGGCGGCGGCGACGAACCGAGCGGAGCCGCCGGCCCAGGCCCGGAAGTCCTCGGCGAACAGCCACGCCGGCAGGATCACCGCCAACCAGCCGTTCGACTGGCCGAGCCGGCCGTCGCCGATCAGCGTGAACACGCAGTCGAACAGCAGCAGCACGACCAGGCCGATCACCAGGCCGGCGCCGACCACGCCGAGCAGATCCGGCAACGCGACGACCCGACCTGCGGCGTCCCGGCGCGGAAGACTGTCGCTCTTCGATTCCGTCATGACCAGGATGAGGGTACGCCTGGGCCGGTGCCGCACCCGGACCAGGTTTGCCAAGCCGCCATCCGGATAACCGGCCCAGGTGACTGCCGACCCCCGATGGCACGGGGCACCGAGGGTCGGCGCTGCCAGGTATGAACCGCTGGCCGCTGCGGTGGAGGTGTCCGGATGCACCCGCTGCACCTGAGCTACGCGCTGGTCGGCGTGCTCGCCGTACTGCTGGCCTTCTGGTCGAGCGCCATCCGCCGCGCGCCGGTCAGCGAACCGCTGCTCGCGTTGCTGCTCGGCATCCTGGTCGGCCCGGTGTCCGGGCTGATCGATCCGTCCGACCACGACACCACCGGCCTGCTCCGGGAGGCCAGCCGGATTCTGCTGGCCGTGTCGCTGATGGCGGTGGCGCTGCGGTTTCCCGCCACCGGATATCTGATGGTGGCCCGCCCGGTCGGGGTGCTGCTGACCCTGGGCATGGTCGGGATGGCGGTGGTCAGCGCCGGTCTGGCCTGGCTGCTGCTCGGCCTACCGGTCGCCCTGGCGGTGCTCCTCGGGGTCTGCCTGACCCCGACCGACCCGGTGCTGGCGTCGAGCGTCGTGTCCGGGACACCAGCCGAACGGGCACTGCCGGCCCGGCTGCGTCAGGTGATCAGCGGTGAGTCCGGGATCAACGACGGGCTCGCGTACCTGTTGGTCGCGCTGGCGTTGATCGCAGCCGCCGCCCGGCCGGCCGGCCAGCAGGCGGTCGAGGCGGCCTGGGGCGTCGGCGGGGCGGTCCTGGTCGGCGGGGCGGTCGGCTACCTGGCCGGTTGGGCGGTACGGGCCGCCGAGGCGCGGGAGCAGGTCGACCAGGGCTCGCTGCTGGTCTTCGCCGTGGTTCTCGGCGTGGCCGCCCTGGGCGTCGCCCGGGTCGCCGGTACCGACGCGATCCTCGCCGTGTTCGTCACCGGCCTGGCCTACAACCGGATGATCGGCCGCCGGTCCCGGGCGTCCGAGCAGCAACTCGACGACGCGCTCACCCGGTATCTCGTCCTGCCGGTGTTCTTCCTGCTGGGTCTGGTGGTCCCGTGGCGGCAGTGGCTGGAGCTCGGCTGGCCCGTCGTGGCGTTCCCGGTGGCCGTGCTACTGCTGCGCCGGCTGCCGGTGGTGCTGGCCCTGCGGCCGGCGCTGGGCATGTCGTGGCGGGACACCGTGTTTCTCGGCTGGTTCGGCCCGATCGGCGTGTCCGCGCTGTTCTACCTGACGTACAGCTACGCCGAGGGGGCGACGGATTCCCGGCTGTGGGCGGCCGGGACGCTGGTGATCGCGGCCAGCACCCTGGCGCACGGGGTGACCGCCACCGCCGGTCGCCGCTGGTACTCAGCGATGTCCCGTGGTGTCGGCGACCGGTGAGGCCGCCTGGCACCGTTGGATGTCCGGCCGGTGCTCGGGCCGGACCGCCGTGGTCAGGTCGGCGAGAATGCTGTCGATCAGCTCGATGACCCTCGGCTGGTCAGTGGCGGCCCGCCGGACGTCGGTGATCGAGGTGGCGAGGTGGCTGGCGAACGACTGCCGGCGGACGTGGACCCGGACCGTCCCGTCGTCGTCCTGGACGATCCGCGGTCGGTCCGGCCGGTCGGCCAGTCGGCGTAGCAGGTCGTGCGCCTCCTGCAGGGCGCGGACGGCGGTGGTGGCGTCGTTGATGCCGGGCGAGAGCGCCCGTTCGGCGATGTCGGCGAGCTGCCGTAGCCCGAAGCCGACGTCCTGGCCGGGTACCCGTTCGACGCCGACCTCGACGGCCTGCCCGGCCAGCGTCGCGTCAACCGGGCCCGGCGGGGCGTCACCGACGGCGTGCACGGCGACCAGTGGCATGCCGGCCACCACGAACTCGCCCGGGATCCGCTCGACCGTGAGAGCGCAGCCGTACCGGCGGGCGAGCCGCGCCAGCAGATTGACGTCGACCGCGACGACCACCCCGGTGGCCGGTGCGGCCAGCACGTCGACGATCGGGCCGTCCGGGGAACCGGTCGGATCGGTCGGCCGGGCCGCCCACCGGTCGATGCTGCGCCTGCTCTGCACCCCGATCGCCGCGATCATGTGCGAGACCCGCATCAGCGCGGTCATGTGGTGCAGGTAGTAGATGAACATCCCGGTGCTGCCCAGCACCAGGGCCATCGACACGGCCAGCGACAGCGCCGGCAGCCGGGCCTCGGCCCGGCCCGGTAGCGCGGCGAGGACCACCATCGCGAACAGGAACGTCGCGACGAACGTGCCCAGGGTGGCCTGGGTGACCCGGTCGCGCAGGAACGTCCGTAGCACCCGGGGTGAGTACTGGCTGGAAGCCAGCTGCACCGCGACCACCGTGATGGAGAAGACCAGCGCGGTGAACGAGATCATCGCGGTGATCACCGACGACAGCAGCGATCTCGCGCCGGCCGGCCCGCTCGGCAGGAAGCCGTCCAGTGGCAGTCGCAGCCGCAGGTCCAGGGCGGTGAGCAGGATCGCGCCGAGCACCGCGCCGGTCGCGAACGCCGCCGGTACCGCCCAGAAACTGCCCCACACGCCACGGAGGCGGGACAGCATGCCGCGCGGCTGACTCACCGCAGCGTCCTACCCACGCCAGGGCGGGTCGACACCTGCCGGCCGGATCAGGCCGGTCCGGGCCGCTCGAAGGCGTTGCCGTTCCGGCTCGCCAAGGCCCAGATCTGCGGCGGCCTCGCTCAGGCCCAGATCTGCTGCGGCTCGGCCCGCCGGTCGGCCAGCGCCGGCGGCCGGTCGTACTCGCGTACCACCTGGTAGCGGGTGTCCCGCTCGACCGGCTGGAAGCCGGCGTCCCAGATCAGGTGCAGCAGGTCCTCTCGGTGCATGGTGTTCGGCGTGCCGTAGGAGTCCGCGTCGTGGGTGATCTTGTACTCGACCACCGACCCGTCCAGGTCGTCGACGCCGAAGTTGAGCGACAACTGCGCCACGGACAGCCCGTGCATCACCCAGAAACACTTGACGTGCGGCACGTTGTCGAACAGCAGCCGGGACACCGCGAAGGTCTTCAACGACTCGGCCGGTGCCGCCATCGTGGTGCGCTCCTGGATCCGGTTTCGGATCTTGCCGTCCGCCGAGTCGACGAAGTCGTGCTGGTAGCGCAGCGGGATGAAGACGGTGAAACCGCCGGTCTCGTCCTGCAACTCGCGCAGCCGCAGCACGTGGTCCACCCGGTGCCGGGGCTCCTCGATGTGGCCGTAGAGCATCGTCGATGGCGTCCGCAGCCCCTTGCTGTGCGCCAGCCGGTGAATCCGTGACCAGTCCTCCCAGTGACAGGCGTGGTCGACGATGTGCTGGCGGACCTCCCAGTCGAAGATCTCCGCGCCGCCACCGGTCAGCGACTCCAGGCCGGCGTCCATCAGCTCGTCGAGGATTTCGTCCGCCGGCAGCCCGCTGATCTTCTCGAACCACTGCACCTCGGTCGCGGTGAACGCCTTGAGCTTGACGTTCGGCAGCGCCGCCTTGAGCTCGCGCAGCACCTTCGGGTAGTACCGCCAGGGCAGGGTCGGGTGCAGGCCGTTGACGATGTGCAGCTCGGTGAGCTGCTCGTCCTCCATCTCCTTGGCCTTACGGACGGCCTCGTCGATGCGCATCGTGTACGCGTCCTTCTCGCCCGGCTTGCGCTGGAACGAGCAGTACGCGCAGGAGGCACTGCACACGTTGGTCAGGTTGAGATGCCGGTTGACGTTGAACATCACCCGGTCGCCGTTGAGCTCGGTCCGCCGATGATGCGCCAGCCGGCCCAGCCAGGCCAGGTCGTCGCTGGCGTACAGGTCCACCCCGTCGGTGTGGTCCAGCCGCTCCCCGGCGTACACCTTCTCTTCGAGCTCACGCTTGCGACCAGCGTCCACGTCCGCCACGCCCCTTCCCGGCCGGCCACGCCGACGACCCGCCGTCGACGACCATCAGCCGTGATCCGCGTTCGAGCGTACGTCCCGGGACCGCCGGTCGGCTCCTCGCCCGGCGGCACAGCGACCTGCGTCATGCCCGGGTCGCCAACCTCTCAGCTTCTCGTTACCTCACGAATCATCGACATCAGCAGCCCCGTGCGGTAAGACCGATGTGGGACAGGCGACACCAGGCGGCGCGACTCGGTTCCGGCGCATCGGCACCGGACAAAATGCGCCGTACGGGGAGCGAGCGGGCATGGCACGAAGAAGCAGGGGCGCGGCAGTGGGCCAGCGGCACGGCGGAGCACGGCGGCAACGCCGGTTCGTGATGGTCGGCGCCGTTCCGGTCCGGCTGAGCCCGGCCCTGTGGGCCGGCCTGCTCGGTGCCGTCACCGCAGTCGCCCTCGCCTCCCCGGTGTACGCCCAGCCGGTGACCGTGCCGGACACCGGCAGCCGGCCGGTGCCCGCCGGCGGCCTGCAGTTGCCCGGCACCGGACCGACGACCGACGCGCCGGCCATCACCCCCACCCCGGTGGAGGGCCCGCTCGCCGCGCAGATCTACGCCGGTGAGACCGAGGTCGCGCTGCTCGGTCAGCAGATGCTCGAGCTCGAACAGGAGCAGACCGCGGCGGAGACCGCGCTGGCCGCCGCCGAGCAGTCGCTGCGCGAGGCGCGGACCGCACTGATCGAGGCGCAGCGGGACGCGGACAGCGCGGCGTCGTACGCGCTGAAGGACGCCGCCGCGATGCCGCCCGGCGAGTACCGCGGTGACCTGCACGGCCTCGGCGCCCTGTCCCGACTGCAGCGGGGCCAGCAGCCCGGCGTCGGCACCGACGCCGCCAACCGGGACGTCTCGCTCGCCGCAGCCGCCGAGCAGGAGGCGTATCAGACCTACACGGCGGCGCTGGCCCTGGTCGACGCGCTGCGCAGCGAGTTCGGTAGCACTGAGGGCACGTTCAAGCAGCGGGAGACCGCGCTGCTCGCCTTGAAGGAGCAGAACACCGAGCAGCTGGTGGCGATCGAACGCCAGCGGGAGGCCGCCGAGCAGGAAATCGGGCAGGGCATCGACGGGATCGACGGTGCCGCCGCCCATCCCCGTGCCGTCGCCGCCCTGGAGTTCGCCCTCAAGCAGCTCGGCAAGCCGTACCTGTGGGGGGCCGAAGGGCCGCATCGCTACGACTGTTCCGGCCTGATGTGGGCGGCGTACCGGTCGCCCGGTGCCGACTACTTCAGCTTGCCCCGGGTCGCCAAGGACCAGTACTACGCGACCCGGCACAACAAGGTGGACCGGTCGGCGCTGCTCCCCGGCGACCTGATCTTCTTCGCCTCCGGCTCCAGCTGGACGACGGTGCACCACGTCGGGATGTACGTCGGCAACGGCAAGATGGTGCACGCGCCGACCACCGGAGACGTGGTCAAGGTCTCCACCGTCTGGTGGTCCCGGTTCTACGCGGCGACCCGGGTGATCCGCGAGGTCGCACCGACTCCGACGCCCACCCCGACTCCGACGCCCACCCCGACTCCGACGCCCACCCCGTCACCGGACCCGACACCGGACCCCACGGATTCGCCGTCGCCCGATCCGTCCGACTCGCCGTCCCCTGACCCGTCGGATTCGCCGTCCCCTGACCCGTCGGATTCGCCGTCCCCTGACCCGTCGCCGTCGACCAGCCCGTCCACGCCCGGTCCGATGCCGACGCCGAGTGATCCGAGTCCATCGCCGACCGACCCCGGCTCCGGGACGCCGGATCCGGACGCGAGTGGCTCCGGGACGCCGACCAGTACCCCGAGCGGGTCGAGTTCCGCGTCGGCCGGCCCGAGCGCGTCGGCGACGTCGGCCGGCACGCCGAGCGCAGGCCCGCTGGAAGGCTGACCGTACGTCCTCCGGTCGGGCCGTTGCGCCCAGGACCGGACAGACGGCCACGGTCGGTACGCCGATACTCCGGCTGTGCCGAGGTGCATCGGTATGGCACGGTAAACCGGCGGACCCCTCACCGGCCGGAGGTGTTCCGGTGAGCTGGCACGGGAGGCAGTGATGGACGAAGCTCGGCCCTGGTCGTCGGTGGACCAGGTCGACGGTGGTCAGCGGCGGGTGCCCGACCAGGTCGACCGGTCAGGATCGGCGCCGCCACCGGCAGAGGAGTTGCCGGCTCCGTTCAGTCCACCGCCACCGCCGCCGGACGGGGCGCTGTGGGCGTCGCCGGTCGGCACCGGCTCCAGTGCCGACGTCCCGGTCGTGCCTGGTACGTCGTCGCCGGCCGAGCCGTCGGCTCCGACTTCGCCGGCGGCCGGACCGTCGGCTCCGACTTCGCCGGCTCCCGCGTCGCCGGCGTCCGCATGGTCGGCGTTTGCCTCGCCCTGGCAGCCGCCGGGCGCGACTAATCGGCCACCGGCCGACCAACTACCGGCCGACCATGTCGCGTCGGCGTCCGCACCCGCCGCGACCGAGCCACCCGCCGACCATGCCGCGTCGGCGTCCGCAGCCGCCGGGACCGAGCCACCCGCCGTGGTGTCGTCGCCTCCGGCGGCCAGCGGGGAGGCCGCGTCGGCCCGTGCCCGCGCCACGGTGGCCGGAGCGCAACGGGTCTCCGCCAGCGACGTCGGGGCGCTCCGGGTGCCGACCGGCGGGACCCGTGTCTACGGTGCGCGTCGTACCGAGGAGCCCTCGCCCAGCGATCCGGCCCTACCCCCCGACCCGGTACAGCCGCCCGCGCCTGCGGAACCGCCGTCCGGGCCGAACTCACCCGAGCCGGAACCCGCCCCGGCCCCGGCTCCGCCGTTGCCGCCACGGCCGACCTCACCCGCTCCGGTGCCAGGCCCGTACCCGCCGGGCCCGGGTCCGAACCCACCGGGCCCGACTCCGCCGCCGCCGTTCCCACCGCCAGCCGGGACTGCGTACCAGATGACCCAGGCGGCCGGGGGCTACACGATCCCACCGGCAGTTCCACCGACGCCGTGGCGCGAGTCACCACCGACGCCCTGGCATCAGCCGCCGGAGCCTGTCGTGCTGCCGGAGCCTTCGCCGGCCGACGGGCAGTGGGCACGCAGCACCCCCACCCCGGCGGCCGGGCGGGTGTACGGGGCCCGCCGGCCCGACAGCGACACGCCCGGACCCGGCCCGACCAGCCGGCCAGCGGCCGATCCGACCATGGGTCTGCCGATGGGGGCACCCGGCGGCATGTCCGGCGCACCCGGCGGCGTGGTGTTCAACCCCGCCGTGGAAAACTCCGGCTCGCTGACCGGCCACATCCTGGCCCAGGGCTGGGCTGACCTGCCTGAGCGGGAGGACCGCAGTACGACCAAGGTGGTGCTGGTCATGGTGGTTGGCCTGGCCGTGATGGTGGTGATCGGCATCGTCGCGGTGTTCGCCGTAGGTAACACCTTCGCCGACATCTTCGACGGGCTGCTGGGCGGTTGACGCCGGATCGGCGGAGGTGAGCGGGCCCACGGTCGGACGGGTCAGGTGGCAGCAGCGCGGCAAACCCGTACACTTGTCACTCGATCATCAACCCGGCGCGCTACCGCGTGCTCATGGGCGATCTTGCGGGCGATTCAACGGTGCACACCGGAACGGGCCATTCGCGAAGATCCGCCCCGCTCTGAGAGGTTTTCTTGACCACCTTCGCTGATCCCAGCACGTTCCCCTCCGTTCTCGACACCGTGCCCGAAGCCGCTGACCTGCCTGCGGAGCAGGCGACCAGGCAGACCGCTGAGCCGGTCGTCGCGGCCAGGGCCGCCGAGCCGGTTGCCGACGAGCCTGACTTCGCGGCGCTCGGGTTGCCCCGGCAACTCGTCCGGACACTCGCCCGGGAGGGCATCACCACTCCGTTCGAGATCCAGCGCGCCACCGTGCCCGACGCGTTGGCCGGCCGGGACGTGCTCGGCCGGGGCCAGACCGGCTCCGGTAAGACCCTCGCGTTCGGCCTACCGTTGCTGGCCCGGATCGCCGACGGCCGCCGGGCCCGCCCACTGCGGCCCCGGGCCCTGATCCTGGTCCCCACCCGTGAGCTGGCGATGCAGGTCAACGACGCGTTGTTCCCGCTGGGCCGGGCGGTCGGGGTCTTCCTCAAGACCGCGGTCGGCGGCGTCCCGTACGACCGGCAGATCGATTCGTTGCGTCGCGGTGTGGAAATCATCGTGGCCACTCCGGGGCGGCTTGGTGACCTGATCCAGCGCGGCGTCTGCCAGCTGGACGACATCGAGATCACCGTCCTGGACGAGGCCGACCAGATGGCCGACATGGGATTCCTGCCAGAGGTCACCGAGCTGCTGGCCAAGACTCCGGCGGACGCCCAGCGGCTGCTCTTTTCGGCCACCTTGGACAATGACGTCGACACGCTGGTCCAGCGGTTCATGACCGATCCGGTCACCCATTCCACCGCGCCGGCCACTGCCGCCGTGACCACGATGGACCACCACCTGCTGCTGATCCCGCCGAGTGACAAGTTCGCCGTGGCCGCCTCGATCGCCGCCCGTTCCGGGCGGACCATGATGTTCGCCCGGACCCAGCTGGGGGTGGACCGGCTGGTGGACCAGCTGGCGTCGGTCGGCGTGCGGGCCGGTGCCCTGCACGGCGGCAAGACCCAGCGGGTACGCACCCGTACCCTCGCCGAGTTCAAGGAAGGGCGGACGAACGTCCTGGTCGCCACGGACGTGGCTGCCCGGGGCATTCACGTCGACGGGGTCTCGCTGGTGGTGCACGTCGACCCGCCGAAGGACCCCAAGGACTACCTGCACCGGGCGGGGCGGACCGCGCGGGCCGGCGAGTCCGGCGCGGTCGCCACCCTGGTGCTGCCGAAGCAGCGGCGCAGCACCCTGGCCATGCTGGAGAAGGCCGGGGTGGAGCCGGCCCAGACCCGGGTACGCCGCGGCGACGCCGCACTGTCCGAGCTGACCGGAGCGACGGAGCCGAGCGGCGTGCCGATCGTGAACGAGCCGGAGCCGCCCCGGCAGTCCCGCCCGCGAGGGGACCGGTTCAGGCCGGACCGCCCCGATCGCTTCCGAGGGCGGGGCGACCGCTCCCGGGCCGACGGAGCGGACCGCTTCCGGGGCGACGGCGAGCGGGGCACCCGTGGTGGTGCCGACCGGGCCGGCCGCGGTGGTGCCGACCGGGCCGGTGGTGACCGGCGGCGCGGCGGTGGTGACCGGCGCTTCACTGACCGGCGGCCGAGCCGCAGCTACTGACGCGCGTGCGTGACCGGCACCGGCGACCCGCTCCGCAGCGGCTCGTCGGGCCGGTACGGTCGGGAACATGCCGACGTTGCCGAAATCGATCGTCTGGACGCGGACGGACACCGGCGGTGCCGATCATGTCCTCTTCGACGACCAGCGCGGGCTGACCGCTCGCGGTGTGGCGGTGGCGGCGGCGCCACTGCCGTACAGCTGCCACTACGAACTCGCCACCGACGAGCAGTGGGCCGCCGTCCGGCTCACCGTCACCGTCGAGGGTGCCGGCTGGCTGCGGACCGTACGGATGGAACGGGCGCTCGGCCGGTGGCGGGTGAGCACCGCCGAACAGGGCGACCTGGACGGTGCTCTGCGGGCGGCCGGGCGCAGCCCGGTCGGCCTGCCCGGCACCGAGGAACCGGGCCGGCTCGACGCGGCGTTCGACGTCGATCTGGGCGGGGTGCCGCTGTTCAACACCCTGCCGATCCGCCGGCTGCGGTTGTCGGAGCAGCCGGTCGGGCAGGAGCACCGGCTGGTCGCGGCCTGGGTCCGGGTGCCGAGCCTGGAGGTGATACCGATGGAGCAGACCTACACGGTGCTCGGCGCTGACCGGGTCCGTTACCGCAGCGACAGCTTCACGGCCGAGATGACGGTGGATCCGCACGGTTTCGTGCTGCACTACCCGGGGCTGGCGCAGCGCGCCTGATCCCGATCATGGCGCGTCGGTCGGCCACTCGCCGGTACGCATGAACTGATCGGCCACGGCCCGGTACGGGGCCAGATCGATCCCGTGCCGGGTCAGCCAGTCGGACGAGTAGTAGCTGGCGGCGTACCGTTCGCCGCTGTCACACAGCAACGTCACCACCGAGCCCTGCTCGCCGGCGGCCCGCATCTGCGCGATCAGCCCGAACGCACCCCACAGGTTGGTGCCGGTCGACCCGCCGACCCGCCGACCCAGCAGTTCGCTGGCGATGCGCATGGCGGCCAGTGAGGCGGCGTCCGGGACCTGGATCATGCGGTCCACCACGGACGGCTGGAAGGACGCTTCGACGGTCGGCCGACCGATCCCCTCGATCATCGACCCCCGGCCGGTCGAGGTCGACCAGTCGCCGCTGCACCATGCCGGGTAGAAGGCGGAGTTCTCCGGGTCGACGACGCAGATCTTGGTGCGGTGCCGCTGGTAGCGGACGTACCGGCCGATGGTGGCGCTGGTGCCGCCGGTGCCGGCACCGACCACGATCCAGTGCGGGACCGGGTGCCGTTCCAGCGCCAACTGGGCGAAGATCGACTCGGCGATGTTGTTGTTGCCCCGCCAGTCGGTGGCCCGTTCGGCGTAGGTGAACTGGTCCATGAAGTGCCCGCCGAGGTCCTCGGCGAGCCACCGTGCCTCGATCACCACCGCGGCCGGGTCGCGGACCAGGTGGGGGCGGGCACCGTGGAACTCGATCTGGGCGATCTTCTCCGCCGACGTGCCGGCGGGCATCACCGCGACGAACGGCAGGCCGAGCATCCGGGCGAAGTACGCCTCGGAGATGGCGGTGGAGCCGGACGACGCTTCGACGATCGTGGTCTGCGGCCCGATCCATCCGTTGCACAGGGCGTAGAGGAACAACGAGCGGGCCAGCCGGTGCTTGAGCGAGCCGGTCGGGTGCACCGACTCGTCCTTGAGGTAGAGGTCGATGCCCCAGGACGGGGGGAGTGGGAACGGCAGCAGGTGGGTGTCGGCGGACCGGTTGGCGTCCGCCTCGACCTTGGCGATCGCGTCGGTCACCCAGGCCCGGCCGGCGTCGTCGTACCGGTCCAGTTGATTCACTCGCAGACGGTAACAAGTGCAGTCGCCGAATCACCCGGTCAGGGGGCGGGGCCGGTTCTCCCATTTGGTGGACAGCGTGACGCTGGTCCGGGTGTTGGCGATCCCCGGTGTCCGGTTCAGCCGCATGATGAGCTGTTCCAGCTCGGCGATGGTGCCGACCCGGGCGAGGCAGAGGAACGACTCGGTGCCGGCCATGAAGTAGCAGGACTCGATCTCCGGCATGTCGCGCAGCGCGTCCAGCACCGCCTCGGTGTCGGCACCTGAGTCTTCGACCAGTCCGATCAGGGCGGTGACGCCGAGGCCGACCGACTCCGGCTGTACGTCGGCCCGGTAGCCGCGCAGCACCCCGGTGGTTTCGAGTTTGCCGATCCGTTCGTGTACGGCGGGTGCGGAGAGTCCGACTTGGCGGGCGAGTTCGGCGTAGGAGAGCCGGGCGTTGCCGCGCAGCAGGTCGACGAGCCGGGAATCGATGGCGTCCACGGAATGTAGACCCTAGTGCCTGCCGCCCGCCCGGGTGGCCCGCTGGTCGACGAGCTGGGGTAAATTACAACATAGGGCGCAAATCCTACCGGATAACTGCCCAGTCGGGTAGCTTTCCGCATTTCCCGGACACGGGGGTCGGCCGGTGCTCTAATGGCCGTACGTCTGGCACTACGGCATCTGGCACACGGTCCATCGGGGGGCTGACTGGCCACGCCAGAGCCGTCGCGGACGCGAGGAGGGGACCGTGGACACTGGAGATCGTCTGCTGACGCCGGGCGAGGTGGCCGCGCTGTTCCGCGTCGACCCGAAGACCGTCACACGATGGGCAGCGGCCGGCCGGATCGGCAGTATCCGAACTCCCGGAGGCCATCGTCGGTTCCGGGAGTCCGAGGTGCGTGCGCTACTCGAAGGCGAAGGCGTGCTGGAGGAGATGCAGGCAGAAAGCGCGGAGACCACCCGGCCCCGGCACACCGAGAACGGGTCAGGAGGAGCCGGGCCGTACTGACCGCCGGGCCGTACCGAGCAGGTGGTCACGCCCGGTCCGCGCCCAACTCGCCGGACCACCGCCGGAACAGATCGTGCGGTACGCCGAGCGCGTCCAGCACCTTCCCGGCAACGAAGTCGACCAACTGGGCGGCGGTGGCCCCGGCACCCGCACCGTAGAAGCCGGGACTGGCCGGCAGCACCACCGCCCCCGCGTCGTGCAGGGCGAGCAGATGCTCCAGGTGACTGCGGGTCACCGGGGTCTCCCGGGGGACCAGCACGACCGGCCGGCGTTCCTTGAGGTTCACCTCGGCGGCCCGCTGCAGCAGGTCCTTCGACAGCCCGATGGCGATGCCGGCACAGGCGGCCGTGCTGGCCGGTACGACCACCATCCCGCGTACCTGGTACGAGCCACTGCTTGGCCCGGCGGCGAGATCACCCGCCGGCCAGAACCGTACGTCCGCGTCGTCCAGCCCACGGCCGAGCCAGCGGGCCAGGTCGGCCCGCCAGTGACTGTCCCGCAGTGGCGCGCCGGTCTCGTCGAGCAGGGTGAGTCGGGCCGCGCGGGACACCACCAGGTCGACCGGATGGCCGGCGTCGAGCAGCGCGCGGAGCACCGCAGCCGGATACGGCGTACCAGACGCCCCGGAGACGCCGATCACCCATGGTCTTCTCATAAGATCCCTGCTCGCGTGGCTGGTCGCGGGCTGTCACGGTGCCCGGTCACCCCATAGGGTAAGACGACCCGCCTCACGGACACATTGGCAGCAACTTCGCAGGCAGCCCATGGACTCCCGCAAATCCACCCCGCCGCCGCCCCGCCCCGACGTCCCGTACAGCCGTACCGGCCTCGACGGGCCGGCCGCCGAACTGCTCGGCGAACTGCTCGTTGCGCTGCGCGCCGGCTGCCCGCTGCCCGCCGTGCTGTCCCCGTACGCGGCGCAGGCCGACGCCTGGCTGCCCGGTTGGCTGCAGCGGTGCGGCCTGCCACCGGGCACCGCGACCCACCGTCGGCTCGCCGGGGCCCGGATCGGCCGGTACGCCGCCCGGCTCTATCCGGGTGCGCCGATCGGCCGGCTGCGTGTGTTGGCCGCCATGTTCGCCTGGTTCTTCCTGCTCGACGACGAGTTCGACGGGGTCGCGGATCCGCAGGAGGGGAGGTTGCGCCGACTGGCCGACGGGGTGCTGGCGGTGCTGTGCAGTGATCCGGCACCGGGCAGTGACCCGGTCTTGGCCGGGCCGCTGCGCCGGATGCTCGCCGGTCCGTGGCAGGCCGTACGCCAGTCGATGCCCGAGTGGTGGCACCGACGGTTCGTCGAGGCGGTGGCGGAGCACCTCGACGGAGCGGTACGCGAGGCGGCGAACAAGGCGGCCGGCTACCGGCCCGGCCCGGACGAGTACGTCGAGTTGCGCCGGGCCACCTCGGCGGCGCACGTGGCGTACACCTTGATCGAGTACGCGACCGGCGACCCGGTGCCGGACGCCGTCTTCCACCACCCCCGGGTGCGCGATGTCCGAGTCGCCGGCAACGACCTGCTCTCCTGGTACAACGATCTCTTCTCACTGTCCCGCGACCTGACCACCGCCGGCGGTCACAACCTGGTGGTGGCGGTCGCCGAGACGCGGCGGGTGCCGATCGGCGACGCGCTGGTCATCGTCGCGCACCGGTGGCGGGCCGAGATGGCGGCGTTCGGCGCACGCCAAGCCGAGGTGCCGTCGTTCGGGCCGGATCACGACCGGGCGGCCCACGGCCTGCTGGTCGGGGTCGGGTACGCCGTGCGCGGCACCATCGACTGGTCGTTCGAGAGCGCCCGCTACCAGCAGCGGCGCTGACCCGGCCCGGCCCGGCCGGGGTGGTCAACGGTCAACGGTCAACGCAGGCCGAGCCGTACCACCAGGTCGACGAGGGCGAACGCGAACAACGCGATGCCGACGAAGCCGTTGGCGGTGAAGAACGCCCGGTTGACCCGGGACAGGTCGGTCGGCGTCACCACCAGATGCTGGTAGCCGAACGCCACCGCGGTCAACACCAGCCCGATCCACCACGGCCAGCCGAAGCCGACCAGCACGCCGAACCACCCGAACAGGGCGAACGTCACCAGGTGCGCCACCGTCGAGGCATGCAGCGCGAAGCGTCGACCGTACCGGGCGGGTACGCTGCGTACCCCGATCTCACGGTCGATCTCGGCGTCCTGGCAGGCGTAGATCAGGTCGAAGCCGCCGATCCAGAGCCCGACCGCCGCGCCGAGCAGGATCGCCGGCCCGGCGCCGTCGAAGGTGCCGGTGACCGCCAGCCAGGCACCGACCGGGCCGATCAGCTGGGCCAGTCCGAGCACCGCGTGCGGCCAGTCGGTGAACCGCTTGGCGTACGGGTAGACCACCAGCGGGACCGCCGCCAGCGGGGCGAGCGCGAGGCAGAGCGGGTTCAGCGCGGCGGCGGCGCCGAGGAAGACCACCAGAGCGACCACCGCGCCGGTCCAGGCCGTCCGGACGCTGACCGCCCCGGTCACCAGTTCCCGACCGGCGGTACGCGGATTGCGCGCGTCGATGTGCCGGTCGATGATCCGGTTCGCGGCCATGGCGAACGTCCGGGCACCGACCATCGCCACGGTGATCAGCAGCAGGTCGAGCCAGCGGACGCCGCCGTCGAGGCGGGCCATCACGGTCAGCGCGGACAGGTACGCGAACGGCAGCGCGAAGACCGAGTGTTCGATCGCGACGAGCCGTAGGAAGGCTCGGATCTTGCCGACCGGGGCGGCGGGCGCGCCGGCCGGTCCGGCGGTGGCTGCGGCGCTCACGAGATCCCGTACTCCCGCCATCGCTTGTCCACCAGCGAGACGATCTCCGGAGACATAATCATCTCCTGCGGCCAGCCCCGGGTGTAGCCCTCGGTGGGCAGCTTGCGGGTGGCGTCGACGCCGGCCTTGCCGCCCCAGAACTGCTGGTACGACGAGTGGTCGAGGTGGTCCACCGGGCCTTCGGTGAGCAGCAGGTCGCGGGCGTAGTCGACGTTGCCGAAGGCGCGGAACGCCACCTCGTGGTAGTCGTGCACGTCGCAGTCGTCGTCGACCACGACGATCAGCTTCGACAGCGACAGCAGGTGGGCACCCCAGATCGCCGACATGATCTTCTGGGCGTGCTTGGGGTAGCGCTTGCGGATCGACACGATCACGCAGTTGTGGAACACCCCGGCCGCCGGCAGGTCGTAGTCGACGATGTCCGGGATCAGCATCCGCAGCAGCGGCAGGAAGATCCGTTCGGTGGCCTTGCCGAGCCCGTGGTCCTCCTGGGGCGGCTTCGAGGTGATGATCGAGTGGTAGACCGGGTCGCGCTGCATGGTCATGCACTCGATGTGCAGCACCGGGAACGGTTCGACCGGGGTGTAGAAGCCGGTGTGGTCGCCGAACGGGCCCTCGGGCAGCCGCTCGCCCGGTTCCAGGTAGCCCTCCAGCACGATCTGGGCGTGCGCCGGCACCTGCAACGGTACGGTCTTGCAGTCGACCATCTCGACCCGCTGGCCGCGCAGGAACCCGGCGAACAGGTATTCGTCGATATCGCCGGGCAGTGGTGCCGACGCCGAGTAGCTGACCACCGGGTCGCAGCCGATCGCCACCGCGACCGGAAGCCGCTCGCCGCGCCGCTCGGCGACCGCGTGGTGGGCGGTGGAGTCCTTGTGGATCTGCCAGTGCATCCCGAGCGTGGTGGGCGAGTGCTGCTGCAGCCGGTACAGGCCCAGGTTGCGCTTGCCGGTCTCCGGGTGCTTGGTGTGGGTCAGCCCGTAGTTGTGGAAGATCCCGCCGTCGCCGGGCCAGACCTGCAGCCCGGGCAGCCGGTTGAGGTCGACGTCCGCACCGGTGTAGACGACCTCCTGGCAGGGCGCGGTCTTCACCTTGCGCGGCGGCAGCGAGGTGAGCTGCATGACCTTGCCCAGCCCGTCGCGGATGCCGGACCAGCCGACCGGCAGATCGGGCTTGATCATCGCCCCGATCCGGTCGCCGATCTCGTCGAGCCGGTCCACGCCGAGCGCCATCGCGGTGCGCTGCTCGGTGCCGAACAGGCTGATCGCCACCGGCATCTCGCCCCGGGTGGGCCGCTCGAACAGCAGCGCCGGCCCGCCGGCGCGTACGGTCCGGGTGACCACCTCGCTGATCTCCAGCGTCGGATCCACCGGTACGTCGACCCGCCGCAGCTCACCGGCCGTCTCCAGCGCCGCGACGAAGTCCTTCAGATCCTGGTACGGGAAACCTGGAGCCGCCATGCCGCCAAGTCTGGCCTACCTGCCGACCGGCACCGGCACCTGGGTCTCTTCCGGCTCACCGTGGGCGGCTCCCGGTTCGTCCGCCGGTACCCGCTCCGTGACCGGTCGTCGGTGCCGTCCGGTCGGTCTCGAGGATCAGGTGGCCGGTGTCGTGACCGCCGCTGAGCAGGTCCAGTCGTAGTTCGCGGCGGATGAGGTCACGCAGCGCGGCCCCGTCGATGATCCGGATGCGGTCGTCGGTTGGCAGCCCAGCCCGATCGACCCGCCCGGTGCTGATCATGAGTCCACGCGCCGGCACCCACTTGTCGAGCGTCCGGGACAGCGTCTCCATCGCCGCCGGCCGGACCGGACCCCGTACCGCCAGCAGGATGCACACCCCGCCGGTGGCCGCATCGGGATCGATCGCGGCGGCGAGCAGTTCGTCGTCGGAGGCCGACAACCGCATCCAGTCGGTCATCCCGGTCACCTCGAACAACCTGCGCAGCAGTCGCCCGAACTCGGCAGGGCGCAGGACCAGCAGGTCCGGCGCGAGGGCCGGATCCCGCCAGCACGCCCCACCGCAGTGGGCGAAGCGGCGGCCCGACCAGACGTCGGGCGCGGTGACGGGGCCGGGCGGCCGGTTCACCGGGTCAGGGCCGGGTAGACAGCTCACCGGGTCGAGGTCGGGATCGTCGAGCGGTATTCGTGCGAAGGCGTCCCGACCGACGAGCGCGTCGACCAGCAGCGGCGGATCGCCCCCCGGCACGCCGTCGACCGGTGGTCCGTACCCGGTGAACGCGACACTGTCGACCAGATATCCCGGGGTCGCGTCGAACGCGTCGGCCACCGCACGCAGCGTCAGCAGGGCCACCAGATCCTGGTACGCCCGCCGGCGTGCGTCCGTCGGCCGTGACCGGGCCCCGACCGGTCCGTGCGCCCCGACGCGGCCGTGGCCGACGCCGCCGGGAACCACCTCCGGTCCGGGAAACTCGTAGACGACCGCCAGCCGGCGGTCGTCCACCCGTAGACCGAGGGTGAACGCGCCGTCCGGGCCGTCCGGCAGGTCCGCGACGGTCATCGCCTGACCGAGCGCCGCGACGAACCGTTCCGGGCCGCGCAACCGGAAGGTCATGTCGAGCCGGGTACGGGTCGAGGCGGGCACCGCGGTCCGGTCCGTCAGCAGCCGGCGCCACGCGGTCGCCCGGTGGGCGGCCAGTTCGGTCCGCAGCCGCGTCTCGGCCAGCCGGCGTGGCGACGGACCTCGGACGGTCGCCGGCTTCGCTGGTGCTTCGTCGATGTCCACAACGGCTACCTCGGTCGGGTGGGGACGGCGAACGGTCAGTCGACGGTGGCGAACTCGGACGTCGGCCGGTCGCGTGCCGGAAAGTCGACCAGCCGTCGGACCGGTGACGTGGCGATCACCACCACCGCCGAGAGGAAACCGATCGCGGTGAGATACAACGCGGGGCGCAGTCCGATCAGATCGCCGAGCCAGCCACCCAACGCGCCGCCGACCGGCAGAGTGCCCCAGGAGATCAGGCGGTAGCCGGCGTTCATCCGGCCGAGCAACCGTTCGGCGGTGATCGCCTGCCGGAGACTGATGATCTGGATGTTGGCCATGGTGGCGCCGGCTCCGGCGATCGCGAACCCACCGACGATCATCGTGATCCCCAGCGGTGTCGCGCCCGGCGCGAGCGGAATGAGCATCGGCGCCACACAGCACAGGACGGTCGAGGTGAGGATGCTCCGCCCCAGCCCGACCGTCGCGGTCAGCCGTCGGGCCACCAGCGAACCGAGCAACGAGCCGACCGCTCCCACGCTCAGCAGCGCTCCGATACCGCCCGCGCCGAAGCCCAGCACCCGGGCCGCGTACAGCACGAAGAGCGTCTGCAACGACATCAGGAACAGGTTGTACAGGCCGGACTGCAGAGCGCACGCCCGCAGAATCGGCGAGCGGAGGATCAGCTGGATCCCCTCGGCGACGCTGCGCCGCAACGGCACCGGTGCGTGGTGCCGTCGCGGGGGCGGCTCGGGGCGCCGGACGGCGACCAGGGTCGCCACCGAGACCAGGTAGGACATGCCGTTGATCAGCAATGCGACCGGTGCGGTGGCCACCTGGACCAGTAGCCCGGAAAGGCCCGGGCCACCGATCTGCGCCAACGAGCTGGTGCCCTGCAGCTTGCTGTTGCCCTCCACCAGGTGCTCCCGGCGCACCAGCGTCGGCAGGTAGGACTGGTACGCCACGTCGAAGACCACTGTGAGCGTGCCCACCAGCACCGCGATGGCGTAGAGGAACTCGATCCGCAGCTGGCCGAGGGCCGCGAGCACCGGCACCAGGGTCACCAGGGCGGCCCGGCCGACGTTCGCGTAGATCATCAACGGCTTCCGTCGGACCCGGTCCACCCAGACCCCGACCAGCAGGGTGACGAGGAGGAACGGCGCATACGACGCGGCGTTGAGCAGACCTACCTCGGAGGCGCTGGCCTGCAGCGCGAGTACCGCGGTCAGCGGCAGCGCCAGCTGGGTCACCTGTGCACCGACCTGCGACGTGGCCTCACCCGCCCAGAACCTGAGGAACTGCCGGTCGTGCCACAGCCCGGTGCCGGACCGGCCGTTCACGCCGCGTCGCCCGCCGACCGGTCCACCGCGTGGAAGACGCAGCCGATCTGTGCTCCGTTGATCATGCTGACGATGCCGACCGCCGGGTCGGGCACCGCGCGGGCGAGCGTGCCCGCGTACCGGGAACCGATCAGCATCACCCCGTAGGCGACCGCCATCAGCTGGAACCCGTCCCCGTCGTCGGCGCGGAACCGCTCGGTGACCGGCAGGACCCGGTCCTGCACCACGTACGGTTCGTCGACCGCCGCCCGTACCCGCCGCTCCCACTCGTCCTGGGAGACCGTCCAGCCCGGTGTGACACCCACGCCCCCGTAGAGCAACGTGGGCTTGAGCACCAGGTGGTCCCTGTTCGCCAGCATGTGCGGCACCAGATCGACGGTCTGGTCCTGCCAGGTGACCTTCTCGTCACGGACGAACCTGGTCCACGGCAGGAGCCGGTCGACCAGGGCCAGTTCCTCGGCGGTGAACCGGTCGCGGTTGCGCTCGTCGCTGAGCAGCGCGAGGCTGCCCTTGTTGCCGTACAGTTCGCTGTCCAGCGCGGCGAACAGCTGGACGGTGCCCCGTTCGGCGGCGTCGAGCAGCGGCTCCACCCGGTCGTAGGTGCGCTGCTCGGCCGGCATCTCGCCCGGCAGGAACATGCGGTACACCACGTCCACCCGGCGGTCGTCGAACAGCACCATGCCGTCGGCGTACCGGAACTGGTCCAGATGACAGACCACGGCGTCGAAGCCGAGCTCGACGAATCCCGGCACGACGAAGTCCATCCAGCACTTCGTCTTCTCGAAGCCCTCCGGCCAGTCGGTGATCGCCAGCAACGGCCGTTCGATCCGGTCCAGGTGCGGGGCCTGCGCGCGCAGCACCCGGACGATCTCGGCCAGCGGGTCCGGGAACGTCAACCCTTCCGCCTCGACGAACCGGGCGAACTGTTCGTCGGCCGCCAGCGCCCGTCCGAAGATGCCCATCTGCCAGCCGCCCAGCGAGCTGCCGGTGTTGAGCTCCATCAGTCGGAAGCCGTCACTCTGCCGGTAGAGATCGGCGCGGGCCAGTGGCGCCAGTCGGGGCCCGGCACCGCGCAGCACCAGTCGGGTCTGCACCTCGGACATCCCGACCGCCCGGGCGAACTCCCGCAGGTCGCCGTCGAACAACCGGTCGGGTAGTCCGGCCACCAGTTCGAACAAACCGGCCAGATCCCGCTCCAACGTGCGTACCTCGCCGGCGGTGAGGAACACCGGACGGTTCAACCCTTCGCCGCCGCCGGCGCCGTACCTGAACCACTCGTCGCCGCGTACGCCCGCGACGGTCATCCGGTCCTCGCCGCGTTCGTGGTCGAGGAACCGGCGGGTGACCGAGTTCTCCCAGTGCGCGCCGAGCCGGGTCTCCAGCGCGGCGGTCAGCCGTACGGTGGTCGCCGCCTCGGCGTGGTCCAACGCCCGCCGACAGGCCGACTCGTCGTCGGCGACGGCGACGAACGCGGCGGTGCGTGGGGTCAGCGTGCGCGGCGGCGGTTCGAGCCGGTCGCCGGGCGAGGCCAGCGCCACCGCGGCGACCAGGTCCGGAATCCGCCGAGGGTCGGGCAGTTCGATCCGCTCGACCGTGCCGGCGTGTGCCGGCGGCAGGAAGCGGATCTCCGCCACCCGGTCGGCGGTGGTCACCAGCGACGGGATCCGCTCGAAGGCGATCTCCGCCGCAGCGCTGACCAGATCCACTCCACAGGCCAGCTGCCCCAGGTAGGGGATCAGGTCGCCGGCGAGCCGGCCGTTGAGTTCGATCAGGCGGGCGCCGCGTGTGGTCAGCCGGATCTCGGTGTGGGTCACCCCCCAGTCGACACCGACCGCCCGGTGTGCGGCCCGGACCAGCTCCACCACCTCCGCCGCCCACGGTTCGTCCCGCCACCGGTCCACCAGATGACCCAGCTCCTCGAAGTACGGCGGGGCACCCAGTCGTTTCCGGGCCACCAGCACCGGCCGGGCGTCGCCGTCGACGACCACGCTCTCCACGCTGATCTCCGGGCCGTTGAGGTACTCCTCGACCAGCACCCCGTCACCGCCGGGCACACCCGGCAGCCGGCTAGTGGTGGCCAGCTGGTACGCGGTGGCCAGCCCGGCGGCGCCGGACACCACCGTCACTCCGAAACTGCCACCCAACGACCGCGGCTTGACCACGACCGGGTACCCGATCGACTCGGCCACCGCGTGGGCCTCGTCCGCGTCGCGCGCGAGACCGTACCGGACCGCGCTCAGCCCGGCGGCGGACATCGCCTCACGGACCGCGTACTTGTCCCGGCAGCGGCGGGCAGCCGTCGGCGACATGTGTCGCATCCCCAGCCGACTGGCCGCCTCCGCGACCGGGACCAGGGACCACTCGTCCCAGGTGACGATCGCCGCCTCGGACACCTCGCCACGCAGGTCGGCGACCGACGGAAACAGCTTGGCCCGGTCCGTGGTGTCCGCGATCCGGTGCGTCTTGACGTACTTCGCCTGCCAGGTGGGCGCCTCGGGGGCGATCAGCACCACCTCGTACGCCGTGGCCAACGAGGCGAGCGCGTACTCGCGGTACGCCGCGAGACGGCTGCCAACCAGGATCAGCCGCGGGGAGTCAATCGTCACGGTGTCTGTTCCTCCTGCTCGATTGCGGATCTTCGGATCCGGGGGTCGCTCAGTCGCCCACGGCGACGCAGGCGAGCTGGTACGCGGTGGCAGCGGTCCGGATCGCCGATTCGACGTCCCCGGTGGACGGGCCCCGGAACCGGAACCGTGCGCCCACGTGCTCGTACCCGCCGATCCGCGGAATGACGGTGCCCGGTCCGGGCACCACCTCGGCGTACGGCCGGGCACCGTCCGGCAGGTCGTCCTGCCATCCGGCGACCGTCACCCGGCACGGAGCCGGCACCGGCGTGGGCAGCAGCAGGTAGCCGCCGACCTCACCGCGGTCGGATACCGGCACCGCCGGCACCCGACCAAGCTGGACGTCCATCGCCGCGGCCATCAGATCGACACCGTGCACCTCGCGCCACACGAAGGGGATCTCGGCCCCACCGACCCGGGCACCCGCCTCGAGGAAGCTCAGCGTCACCTGACCACCTGGCCTGGTCGCGACGAACGCTTCGAGGTGGAACACCCACGGCCGGTCGGAGAACCCGGCACACACCTCGGTGGTGAACCGCTCGATCTCCGCCAGCAACCGGTGGTCGTCGATCTCGACCGACCCCAGATAGGCGCCGGTGGTGAACGCCGCGCAGGTGTTCAGGTAACGGGAGGCCCGCCAGACCCCGAGCCGGTCGCCCTGCCAGAGCCCGTCGATGTGCAGGATCTGGTCGGCGACGAACCGCTGCACCAAATAGGGTTCCTCGCCGATCGGGGTCGGTGTGGTCAACGCCGCCGGCCCGTCCAGGCGTTGCACCCCTCGACTCGCCGTGCCGAAACGTGGCTTGACCACCACCGGCCAACCGTGCCGATCGGCGAACGCGCGCACCGCGGCCAGGTCGGGAGCGTCCGCGAACGGCGGGACCGGAATCCCCGTCCGCTGCATCCGCTGCCCCATCAGCAGCTTGTCCCGGTAGCCGACGAGCTGCTCCGGTCGGTCGCCGGGCAGGTCGAACTCGGCGCGCAGCAGCGCGGCGGAATCCAGGTCACCCTCGTTGAGGGCGACCAGCCGGTCCGGTACGCCGTGGCGGGCGGTGAGGCCGGCCACCGCCTCGCGTACCGCCGCCGGATCGTCGGTCGCCGGCACCACGACCACCTCCGCTGCCCCGGTGGGCACCGACGACACCGCGTGGGGGGCGACCACGTAGCTGACCTTGTTCGTCGTGTGGTCCAGGTAGTCGGCGTACCGGGCGTGCTGGCCCCGCCAGCGGTGCAGGATCACGACGTGCCGGCCCGGCCGGGCCGGTGGCTCACGGCTGGGCACGACCGGCCGTCCCGTCACCGACGGCCCCGACCAGGGCCGGTGTCAGCCAGGCGAGCGCGGCGGTGACCAGTGCCTGCACCCCGATCGTGAGACTGGGCTGCAGCACCGGGGCGAAGGTGGCCGCGTGGTTCTGCGGGATGTCCTCGTCGATCCGCCCCGCCGCCGCGGCGGCCTGGTAGCGCTGCGGCTCGATACCGCCGAAGAACCAGTACACGTACGGCACGTCGGCGGCCGCGCCGAGGATGCCGAAGTCCTCGCTGGCGGTGGTCGTGGTGATCGGAAGGACCCGGTGATCACCGAAGAATGCCCGGTGGGCGGTGGCGACCCGGGCGGTCGCGGCCGGATCGTTGACGGTCGGCGGCAGATGGTAGACCGAGGTGATCTCCGGCTGCCGTGGGGCGCCGGCGGCGTCCGCCTCCGCCCGTGCCAGCCGCTCGATGAGGGTGAACACCTGGTCGCGGACGCCGACGCTGGGCGTCCGTACGTTGATCGACAGTTCCGCCTCGTCGGGGATGACCGCCGCGGTGGTACCGGCGTGCAGCGCACCGACCGTCACCACCACCGGTTCGTTCGCGGCGATCGACCGGGAGACGACCGTCTGCAACCGCATCACCAGCGAAGCCGCCATCACCACCGGATCGACACTCGACTCCGGCTTCGATCCGTGGCCGCCACGGCCGAACAACCGGATCCGGATGCTGTCGGTGGCACCCATGACGGTGCCGGGGCAGGTCGCGACGAGACCGGCGGGACCCGGCCCGACATGCTGTCCGAGAATGACGTCCGGCTTGTCGAACCGGTCGAACAGGCCGTCGTCGACCACCGCCCGGGCGCCGTACCCGCTCTCCTCGCCGGGCTGGAACAGGGCGATCACCGTGCCCCGCCAGTCCCGCTCGGCGGCCAGGACCGCGCAGGCACCCAGCAGGCAGGTGACGTGCAGGTCGTGTCCGCAGGCGTGCATCACCGCGACGGTGCCGCCGCTGTCGTCGACCGCGGTCGCCGTGCTCGCGTACGACAAACCGGTCTGCTCCCGGACCGGCAGCGCGTCCATGTCGGCCCGCAACATCACGACCGGGCCGTCGCCGTTGCGCAGCACCCCGACCACGCCGGTGCGTCCGATCCCGGTGGTGACCTCCCAGCCCAGCCGGGTCAGTTGGCCCGCGACGATCGACGCCGTGTTCTCCTCCTGGAAGGCCAGCTCGGGACGGGCGTGTAGGGTGCGGTAGGTGTCCTCGAGCTCGGGCAGTAGTGGGGCGAGGGACTCGAACAGCTCAGACATGATGTCCTTCCTCATGGACGGGCGAATGTGGTGGGCGGGTCAGCCGGATCGCGCCAACGAGGGCTGCTGGTGCGGGCGGTCACCGGGCAACCCGCGCTCCCGGACCCCCCACGAGGCGAGCAGCGCACCGGTGGCCATCAGGGCCACCAGCCACGGCACCCAGCCGACCCGGCCGTTGTCCCGCAACAATTCGGCGAGCATCGGAAAGGTGCCGCCGAAGAGACTGATCGCGGCGGCCGCCGGCAGCCCGATCGCCAGGGTCCGGATCGCCGGCGGGAACAGTTCGCCGACGAACACGTTGTTCACCGCCAGCGGCAGACCGAGTAACGCCAGCAGTACCAGGGCGACCACCAGGACCGGCACCTGACCGGTCACCAGACCGGCGAGCAACGGCACGCTCAGCAGCCCCAGCCCGGCGAAGCCGATCCGCAGTACGGGCAGCCCGCCGTACCGGTCGGCGAGAGCCCCGGCGACCACCATCGCGCCCAGCAGTCCGACCATGCCGATCAGCAACGCTGTCGCGGTCTGTTCGCGAGGCACGCCGGCGGCCTCGTCGGCGTACACCGGCAGATAGACCGTGCAGAAGTAGAACACCACCGTGGCGCCGGCGGTGACCAGGAAGACGACGGCGATCTCGCGGCGGTGGGCACGCAGCAGCCGCAGGCGGCCCGGTCGGGCCCCGGCGGCGGCGTCTGCGGTCGCGGCGACGAAGACCCCGGTCTCGGCGACACCGAGCCGGATCCACAGGGCGATCAACCCGAGCAGGGCGCCCAGGGCGAAGGCGATCCGCCAGGCTCCGGCGGTGACCCCGTCGGAGCCGTACAGCCGGAGCAGGACCGCCAGCACCGCCAGGGACAGCGCGCTGCCGATCACGATGCCGCCGTAGGACACCGCGCTGAACAGGAACCGTCGTCGACCCGGTGCGGTCTCGGTGACGTATGCCGCGGCGCTCGGATTCTCGCCTCCGACGGACAGCCCCTGCACCAGCCGGGCCAGCACGACGAGCAGGGTCGCGGCGACGCCGACCTGTGCGTAGGTCGGCGCCACGGCGATCACCGCGGAGCCGACCGCCACCAGCGTCACACTCAGCGTGAGGCCGAACCGGCGGCCACGGGTATCGGCGAACCAGCCGATGACGATGCTGCCCAACGGTCTGACCAGGAAACCCAGCGCGAATCCCAGGTAGGCGGCGATCAACCGGGTGGTCGGGGAGGACCCGGGGAAGAGCTGCTCGGCGAAGTACGGTGCGAGCACGCCGTAGACCGTCCAGTCGTACGACTCGACCACCGAGCCGACCGTCGCGGCCGCCAGTTCCCGCCGGGGCCAGCGGGCCGGGAGCCCGGTGCCGGGCCGGTCGCGCGGCACGCCGCTATCCGCCATCGCACACCCCGTAGATCCGGATCGGCTGGACCCCGCCGGGGCCGACGGCCGTGCCGGTGGGCACGGCGTGCACGCGGAAACCCGTCGGCGGCAGGTCGTGCAGCCCGGACAGCCCGGTGACCACCGGGACGCCCCGCCGGGTGAGCAGCCGCGTCGCCCCGGGCAGCGGGGCGGCGTCGGTGCCGACCAGCGCGGCGTGCCGGTCGGCCAGCACGGCCGCCGCCTCGGCGGTCAGCCGCGGTCCGTCGAGGGGACCGCCGTGCACCACGACGGCGCGGCCCTCGACCTGGTACGGCGCCAGTGCGCCACGGTCCACGGTGGCCCCGCCGCCGGTCAGCCGGGCCAGCACACCGGGCAGATCGACCAGACCGGCGAGCGGCACGTCCCGGGTGGGGGGATGCAGCTCGGTGTCGGGGCCGGTCAGGTCGACGACTCGGCGTACCTCGTCCCGGCCGACGTCCACGCCGCGGGAGCCCTTGTGGGGTTCCCGGAGCAGGGTCTTTCCCTTGACCGTCGTCCGGCCGACCATCAGCAGCCCGAGATGGTGGACGAACAGTTCCGCGATCTCGTCGTCGTCGATGTCGTTCCCGGCGATGTCGAGACGGAATCCCTGCACCTGCAGGCCGCCACCATTGCTGAACTCGACGTCCGCGTCGAACTCCACCCGCCACTGTTCCGAACTGCCACCTGCTCGCACGCCGCACTCCTCTGCTCGCTGACAAACGCGGAGATCCTGCCGCTCAGTCGAACGATTTGTCGAGCTTCTCGATCAGTTCCGCGATTTCGTCGTCGCTGATGACCAGCGGGGGCAGCAGTCGCAGTACGGCGCCGTGCCGGCCGCCGCTCTCGATGAGCAGTCCGTTCTCCAGGCAGCGCCGCTTAATTTCCCGGGCCCGTCGCCCGTCCGCCGGCGGTCGGCCCAACGCGTCGACCGGACCGGCCGGGTCGACGATCTCCAACCCCCAGGCCAGTCCCCGGCCACGGACGTCGCCGATCTCCGGCCGCTGGACGGCCATCGCCTCGAGCCGGTCGCGCAGCAGCTCCCCTTTGCTCGCGGACTGCGCGACCAAGCCCTCTTCGGCGATGACCGCCATCGTCTCGGCACCGGCGACCATGGCGAGCTGGTTGCCCCGGAAGGTGCCGGCGTGCGAGCCGGGCAGCCAGCCGTCATACTTCTCGTGGTAGGCCACCAGCGACAGCGGATAGCCGCCGCCGACGGCCTTGGACAGCAGCACCGCGTCCGGTTCGATGCCGGCGGCCTCGAAGGCGAACATCGTTCCGGTCCGTCCGAGACCCATCTGGATCTCGTCGAGGACCAGCGGAATGTCGAGGGCGGCGGTGACGGCACGTAGTCCGCGTAGCCATTCGGTGGCTGCGGGCACCACACCACCTTCGCCCTGCAGCGCTTCGAGGATGACGGCGGCTGGTTTGGTGATACCGCTCTCCGGGTCGGTGAGTACGTTCTCGATGTAGCGCAGCCCGGCCCGTACGCCCTCGGCGCCGCCCAGACCGAACGGGCACCGGTAGTCGTACGGGTACGGCAGGAAGTGCACCTCCGGCATCAGGGCCGCGACCCGCTGCTTGGCCTGCAGGTTGCCGGTCAGGCTCAACGCGCCGGCCGACATCCCGTGGTACCCGCCGTGGAAGGCGAGCATGGTGCGCCGGCCGGTGGCCGATTTGAACAGCTTGACCGCCGCCTCGGTCGCGTCGGCACCGGTCGGCCCGCAGAACTGCACCTTGGCGGTCGCCGCGAAGGACGGCGGCAGTTGGCGGTAGAGCATGCGCAGGAACTCGTGCTTGGCCGGGGTGGTCAGGTCGAGCGCCTGCTGCAACTGGTCGGAGTCCAGGTACCGCCGGACCCGGGCCAGCACCGCCGGATGGTTGTGTCCGAGCGCCAGGGTCCCGGCCGCCGACAGGCAGTCCAGGTAGCCGTTGCCGTCGGCGTCGTGGACCCGGGTCAGCCTGCCCTGCACCAGCACCCGGCCCACGGCGTCGGCGTAGGTCCGGGCGCTGGACTCACGCCTGCGTACGTAGTCGTAGATGTCGTCCGGGTGGTTGGTCGCGACGTCCGTCATCGAAATTTCCTTCCGTGGCTGGTCCGGCGCTCAGGCCGTGGTCCTGGCTCGAGCGTCGGCGACCATCACCTGTCCGAGCGCGATGCCACCGTCGTTGGCCGGCACCTGCCGATGACAGCCCACCGTGAAACCTTCCGCCTCCAGCGCGACCAGGCAGTTCACCAGGAGGAACTCGTTCAGGTAGACCCCACCGGACAGCACGATCTGGTTGATCCCGGTATCCGCGCGAACCGTCCGGCACTGCCACCGCACCGCGTTGACCACCGCCGTGTGGAAGCGGCGACTGATCCGGGGCAGACCGACCCCGGCGGCCAGATCGTCGGCGATCCGGCGGACCACCGGCCGCGGGTCCAGTTCGGTGACCGCGCCGGTGACGAGGCCGAACCGGTAGCCGGCTTCCTGCATGTGGTCCCGTTCCAGCAGACCTTCCAATTCGATCGGACCCTGCGCCTCGTACTCGGCGAGCTGACACACGTCGACCAGCGCGGCGACCCCGTCGAACAACCGCCCCATGCCCGACGACATCGGGCAGTTGACGCCTCGGGCGATCATCCGGGAGTAGACGTGCCGCTGCTGTTGCGACAGTTTGTCGAGTACGCGGAACGCCGTGGTGGCGGCGGCCAGGTTCCCGAAGGCGTCCAGGGCCAGCGCCAGACCGGTCCGGATGGGCTCGCGGACCGCCTGGTCGCCGCCGATCAGCGGCACTGGGCGGAGCCGGGCCACCCGCTGGACCGTCGCGTAGTCACCGAGCAGGAACTCGCCACCCCAGACGGTGCCGTCCTCGCCGAAGCCCGCCCCGTCGAAGACGACGCCGAGCGTCGGTCCGGTGAACTGGTTCTCCGCCATGCAGGAGGCCATGTGGGCGTGGTGGTGCTGCACGAGTTCCACGGCGGCCGCCTCCGGCCCGTCGCCCGCCGCCGCCCGGACCGAGGACCGGAACTGCGGATGCATGTCGTACGCGCCCAGCTCCGGCCGCAGGGCGTACAGGTTGGCCAGGTGGGCCGCGGTGCGCTGGTGTGACTCGAAGGTCTCGTCGTTCTTCAGGTCCCCGATGTGCTGGCTCAGGTAGACCCGCGATCCGCTGCTCAACGCGACCGTTGTCTTGAGCTCCGCCCCGTAGCCGACGACGGTCTTCAGCGGGCGTCCCACGTCGACCGGGTACGGGGCGTAACCACGGGCCCGGCGCAGAAACGTCAGTACCGGCTTGCGCAGGTCGGGGTGCGTCGACAGCCGAACCACCGAGTCGTCCACCCGGATCTCGATGTCCCGGTCGTGGTAGAGCACCACATCGGCGATGTCGAACAGCTGGTCCAGCGCGTCCTCGTTGCGGTAGGCGATCGGATATCCGGAGATGTTTCCGCTGGTCATCACCAGGACGCCGAGGTCGGCCTCGTCGAGCAGCAGGTGGTGATGGGGGGCCGAGGGCAGCATGATGCCGAGGTTGGGGTTACGTGGGGCGACGCCTTCCGCGAGAGCACCGGCCCGTTTGCGGGCCAGCAGGATCGGCCGGGCCGGGGAGCGGAGCAGATCGACCTCCGCCGGGGAGAGCTGAACCAGCCGGTGTGCGGTGGCCAGATCGCGGGCCATCACCGCGAACGGCTTGGAGTCCCGGCGTTTGCGGCGACGGAGCCGACCGACCGCTTCGGCGTCGGTGGCGTCCACCGCTAGGTGGAACCCACCGACACTCTTGATGGCGGCGATCCCGCCGCCGGCGAGCACGTCGACACAGTGCCGCAACGCGGCGTCGCCCCGTAGCGTCGTGCCGGTCGGGCCGGCGAGCAGCAGCTGCGGTCCACAGGCCGGGCAGGCGTTCGGTTGTGCGTGGTAACGCCGGTCGGACGGATCCTGGTACTCGGCGGCGCACGGTGGGCACATGGTGAACCCGGCCATCGTGGTCTTCGCCCGGTCGTACGGCAGATCCTGGACGATCGAGTAGCGGGGTCCGCAGTTCGTGCAGTTGATGAAGGGGTACCGGTACCGGCGGTCCGCCGGGTCGCGCAACTCGGCGAGGCAGTCGGCGCAGACGTGCGTGTCCGGCGGGACCAGCGCGGCCCGGGTGGCGGCGGACCGGCTGGCCACGATCACGAACCCCTGGTCGCCGTCCGGCCCGGCCGGCGGGTCGCCGAGCGTACGTGTCTCGTCGACACGTACCTCGTCGACCCGGGCGAGTGCCGGGGCGGCGGTCCGAAGCTCCGTGGTGAACCGTTCCAGCACCTCGACCGGGCCGGTCACCTCGACCAGCACGCCCTCGGTGTCGTTGAGCACCGACCCGGACAGGCCGTACCGGTGGGCCAGCTTGTAGACGAAGGGGCGGTAGCCCACGCCCTGCACGACGCCGGTGACCCGGATCCTTCGCATTTCGTGTTCGATTTGTTTCAGATCCACGGCGCGTCCTCTTTCAGATCCACGGCGCGTCCTCAGCACAGCCGCGGGAGTTCGGCCCCCCGCAGCTGGTCGATCACCGACTCACGCCCGTCCCGGTCGCGCATCGTCACCGCCGGCCCGTCCCGGTCGGTCACCGTCCCGACGACCGCGGCGTGCGTGCCGTACGGGCTGCTGGCCAGCGCGGACAGCACGTCCGGCACGGCGGCCGGATCGACGAACAGCGCCGCGCAGCCCTCGTTCGCCGCGTGGATGGGGTTGATGCCCAGCATGTCGGCGGCCATCGCGGTCTCGTGCTGGATCGGCAGGGCCGACTCGTCGACGGTGATGACCCGTCCGGTGCTGGCCGCGTACTCGTGCAGGACGGCCGCCAGCCCGCCCCGGGTGACGTCGCGCATGGACCGCACGGCGCCCGGCGCGGTCTTGGCGAGTACGCCTTCGATCATGTTGTTCAGTGGTGCGCAGTCGCTGAGCACGCGGGCCTCGAAGCCGAGTCCTTCCCGGATGGACAGCAGGTGGACGGTGTGACTGCCGATCTGCCCGCTCAGCACGACGACGTCGCCCGGGCGTACGGACGCCATCCGCAGCGGTTCGCGGTGGAAGACCCCGACGCCGGCGGTGTTCAGGTAGAGCTGGTCGGCCTCGCCGGCCCGGACCACCTTGGTGTCGCCGGCGACGATCTGGACACCGGCCTCCGCCGCGGTGGCCCGGACCGAGTCGAGTACCTGGATCAGGCGGCGTACCGGCAGCCCGGTCTCCAGGATCATGCCGAGGGTGAGGAACCGGGGGGTCGCGCCGGCCACCGCCAGGTCGTTCACGGTCCCGCAGACGGCGATCTTGCCCACGTCGCCGTTGCCGAAGAACGGCGGATCGACGACGAACGAGTCGGTGGTCATGGCGATCCGAGGATCGTCGACGGACAGCACGGCGCTGTCCTCCAACACCCCGACGTAGACGTCACCGAGTCGTTCCACGATGAGGTCCAGCAGTTCGTGGCTGAGCTGGGCACCGGTGCCGTGGTCCAAAACTATCTGCCCGGCCGGGTCGGTCTTCCGGGTCACAACGCGCCTCCTGGGTGCACGGCCTGACAGGTCACGGGGTCTTGATCTCCTTGCGGGGGAGGGCACCGTGCTGGTCGAGTACCTGGAGGACCTCGGCCGACGGGGTCACCGTGGCGCAGTAGCCGGCCAGCCACTCCAGGGCCCGGTCCCGGTCCTCGGGCCGGGCGGAGACGACGCAGTCGGCGGGCACCCAGACGTTGTAGCCGCGGAAGAAGGCGTCGGCTGCCGTCGTCTGCACGCAGATCTGGGTCTGCATCCCGGTGATCAGCACGGTGTCCACGCCGAGTGCCTGTAGTCGTTCGTGCAGGTCGGTGTCGTAGAAACCGCTGTCCTTGTTCTTCTCCACGACGATGTCCGCCGGGTCGAGGAACTCCGCGATGATCTCGGCGCCCCGCGTGCCCCGCTGTACGGGCAGGTAGCCGTCGTAGCGTTCCGCGTTGGGGTCGTCCGGATCGTTGATCAACTGCAGGTGGAAGACGTGGTGGCCACGCTGCCGGATCCCGTCGAGGAACGCGGTGAAGTGGGCGGTGGCGGCACCGACCGCGGCCACCCGCTCCGGGTTCTTCTCGACGAGTTCGTACTGCAGGTCGTTGGTGAGCACAGCGATCTTCGACATGGTGCGTGGTGTTCCTTTCCGGTGGGGCGGGGCGCGTGGCCGGTCAGCCGGCTGCGGACGGCGCGGGAAGCTCGTGCAGCCAGGTCCCGGTCTGGCGGAAGTGGGCCTCCAGATCCGCGCGCCGTGCGTACATGAAGTGGCCGGTGACGGCCTGCCCCGCCTTGCGGGCGTAGTCCGGCAGCCGGCCGTACTCCTGGAAGCCGAGCCGGTGCCAGAGGACTCTCGGTCCGTCGTCGCGGACCTCCAGGGTGATCACGTCGCAGCCCATCTCGGCGACCTTGCGGATGGTCTCCTCGAAACCCTCCAGCAGGAACTTCCCGCGGTGCTCCGGGTCGATCACGCAGCGCCTGAGGTCGACGACGTGCCGTCGGGCGGGCAGCGGCGCGCGGGCGAGGGTGACCATCCCGACGATGGTGCCGTCGTCGGTGCGTACGGCGAGTAGCTCGAGAGCTCCGCGACGAAGCTCCGCGTCGAACGCACGCATCAGGGCGAAGCCGTCCTCGTCGTTCAGCGGTTCGGTGAACCCCAGGGTCATTTCGCGTACGGCGACGGCGTTCATCAGGCCGATCATCTCGCGGATGTCCTTGGCGGACAGTTCGGCGGGCCAGTCGTACTTCATCGACAACCTCCGTCTGTCGGCGCACGGCCGGACGTGGGTGGGAAGGGTGGCCGGGGTGGGGGCGGGGCACCGGGCGGTGCCGACGAGGGTCAGGCCATCGACGCCTGGGTCATCAGGTTCGTCTTGAGCGATGCGGTCGGTGCGGCCTGGGCCAGGGCGGACGGGTCGGCGCCGGCGCCGAGGACGGTGGCGGCGTAGACCTCGACGAAGTACGACACGAACAATGCGTTGATCTTGATGAGGTGTTCGACGAAGCGTTCTTCGTCCTCTTCGGTGTGAATCACCCGCATGATCATGTTCCATACCATGTCGACGTGGTCGTCCTCGTCGTCGAGCGCGAGATGGGCGCGCGCGCCCTTGGTCTTGTCCGCGCCGACGTGCTGCTCCATGACGTCGAGCCAGTCGGGCTGGGTCTTGCCGGCGATGTACTCGAGGTAGAAACCGCTGATCATCGAGGCGAGGGGTCCCTCGGTGGCCATCGTGTAGTAGAAGTAGCCGTTGAGGATCTCGGTGGCGAAGGTTGGTCTGATCGAGTAGATCTCCTCGTCGGTCATGCCCACCTTGTGCAGGTCGCCGGCGAACATCCGGTCGTGGCGTCCCTCCTCGGCACCGTAGAGACCCCATTCCTTGCACAGTTGCGGGTCGCGGGTGGCCCAGTAGTTGGCGATCAGCGGATCGACGGCCCGCTTCAGGCCGATGCGGATCATGGTTTCCACGTTGTGCCGCTTGTAGAGATCGAGATTGAAGCTCTCGGTCTGCAGCATTCCCTCTGCGCCCTTGTTCTGCTCGTAGAAGTCCCGCTCGAACTTCAACAGCAGATCGTCGACCCGCTTACGGAATTCCGGACGCTGCAGCGATGAATAGGTGTTGTAGGACTTGCTACGAGGCATTTCTCCCCCAACCCAGGTCGAAAGGACGGCGAACGGGAATCTTTGGTGGTGCCTGATAATTGCGAGCAACTGCCTCGCCCGCATACATGATCACATACCTCCATGTCAATGTGATTCCGTGGTTTTGGTGACCAATGAATATGATTGCTTACCGCGTCATCCGTGGCTAGATTCCGAGGGGTTCATGTTCTCGTTGGCGGAAAGATGAAGGGTGCTAGCATGGCAAAAGCCGCAATCTACCACGGCAAATTGCCCAGACTGCAGTCAGATGACCGTCTTGTCTACCTTCATGCCGTGCGCCAGCAAGGCATAGACAGGCGCCTGCCTGAGAGTGGCCTGAAAATATGCCGCGAAAGGATCATGCGGGCGATCGGCAACCTGCTTGAAATCGGGCTGCTCAGCCCGGATGTGACAGATGTCGATCGCCTTCTGCCCGTCTCGCCGGAGTTAGTGCGATGCCGCATATTAAGTCCACTGCAGCGGGAGATGGACATCTGGCGCGACCGCGTAGGTGAGCTCCGCGGCGAGCTGGAAACCCTCGCCGCCGGCTACGCCGACGGTGTCGCAAGACAGTGGGCCAACGGCAAGCCCCAGGTCATTGCCGACCTCGAGCAGGTACGTGAACTCATCGACGGGCTCGCGGCCGAGGCGGAGCGCGAGGTGCTGACCTCCCAACCCGGCGGCGGCAGGCCGGAGGGTGTGCTGGCGGAGAGTCTGGACCGGACCGAGCACATGCTGCGCCGAGGCGTACGGATGAACACGCTGTACCAGCACACCGCGCGCTTCAGCCAGCCCACGATCGCCTACGTCAGGTGGGTGAGCGCGCTCGGCGGTCAGGTCCGGACCACTGCCGACGGATTCGCCCGCTGCCTGGTGTTCGACCGCCGGGTCGCCGTCGTCGGGCTGCCCGACTCGGTCGACGGAGCCGCCGTCGTGCGTGATTCCAACGTCGTCGCCTTCATCGCGGACGCCTTCGGGCGCTGCTGGAACGGAGCCGACCCGGTGTCGACCAGCTGGCACCGCAGGGAGACCATGGCCACGGTCCATGACGTGCAGAAAGCCATCATCTCCCTGCTGGTCGCCGGCGAGGCCGACGCCAAGATCGCCCAGCAGGTCGGGCTGTCGCTCCGTTCGTGTCAGCGACACATTGCTTACATCATGGGGACGCTTGGTGCGCGCAACCGGCTCCAGTTGGGGTATCTTGTGGCCAAGATGGACCTGTAGGACGGGTCCCCACGGGAGTGGGGCTGACCCAGGCCCGTCCGGTACCCGGGTGGCGGGTCGGCCGTCCACGGGCGTCGTGCCGCTGGCCTGTCGGCGACCACACCGACCGGATCAGCGATCATCGGTTTGGCGGTCACCTTGTCAGTAGGACACCTCGCACTCGGCGTACTCGTCACTGCGGTCTGGGGTTTCAACTTCGTCGTGATCCGTGTCGGGCTCGACTCCTTCGACCCCTACCTGCTCGCGACGCTCCGCTTCGCCTTCTGCTGCCTGCCGGCGATCTTCTTCTTCCGACGGCCGCGGGTGCCGATCCGCTACCTCGTCGCATACGGTCTGGTGCTCGGGGTCTTCCAGTTCGGGCTGCTCTTCGCCGGGATCGACGCCGGGCTGTCCGCTGGGCTGGCCTCCATCGTCCTGCAACTGCAGGTCTTCTTCACCATCGGGTTCGCCTCCCTGGTCCTGCGTGAGCGGGTCAAGCCGGTGCAGGGCGTGGGCATGGCACTCGCCGCCGCCGGCATGGTGCTCATCGCCACCGCGGTCACCGACGGGTCGGCCACCGTGACCGGCGTTCTGCTGGTCACCGCCGCGGCGGCCTCCTGGGGCGCGGCGAACATCATCGCCAAACGGGCCGCGACCGACGACATACTCGGTTTCATCGTCTGGTCGAGCCTGATCCCGCCCGTTCCGTTGTTTCTGCTCACCCTGCTGCTCAGCGGCCCGGAGTCGGTCGTCGACTCACTGCGTGACATTTCCTGGACCGCCGCCGCCTCGGTGCTGTACCTGGTCTACCCCACCACCCTGTTCGGCTATGCCGTGTGGAACTGGCTGTTGCGCCGGCACACCGCCGCGCTGGTCGCACCGTTGACCCTGCTCGTCCCGCTGTTCGGCATGGGGAGTTCGGTGCTGGTACTCGGCGAGCAGCTGACCGCAACGAAGCTGATCGCCGGCGCCATGGTCGTGCTCGGCCTGGTGGTGACCCAGATCCCGTGGCACCGGCTGGGCCGATGGGCGGTCACCGGCAGCCCGCCGGCATCGTTGCCCACCCAGCCGGCCGCGCCCGACCCGGCCTCGGCCGATCCCGTCGATTCGAGGTAGGTCGTCACCCATGGATGCGAAGCCGGTCGCGATACGTCCCATTCTGGACCGGGATCTCGATGCCCTGCTGCGGTTCCGGCTGGAGCCCGGTCTCATCGGTCCGAACTGGTACGGGCATCGGGACTCCGGCGAGTTGGCCCGCCGACTCCAGCAGGACGGCTGGCTCGGCGAGGACGACAGCCGGATGACCGTGACCGTCGACGACGAGCCGGCTGGGTTCGTGGCGTGGGCGAAGGTCAGCCAGGGCAACGGCTGCTACTGGGGGATCGGCATATCCCTGCTGCCCGAGTACCGCGGCCACGGTGTCGGGTCGGCCGCGCAGCGCCTGCTCTGCGCGTACCTGTTCGAGCACTCGGCGGCACCCCGTATCGAGGCGGTCACCCAACCGGAGAACGTCGTCGAGCAGCGCATCCTGGAACGTCTCGGCTTCCGGCACGAGGGCACGCTGCGCAGCGCGGAGTTCCGTGGCGGATGCTGGCGCGACGTCATGATCTACGGCCTGCTGCGGGACGACTTCTCCACCGCTGTCAGGCGTAGGAGTGCAGGCTCTCGAAGAAGTAGTTGACCCCGATCAGGTTCATCAGCATGGTGAGGAAGCCGAGGATCGCGATCCAGGTGACCGTGGTCCGCCGGACGCTCGGGGTGGCCCGGGCGTGCAGGTAGCCGGCGTAGATCACCCAGGAGATGAACGCCCAGGTCTCCTTCGGGTCCCAGGCCCACGGCCGCGACCAGGCGTGTTCGGCCCAGATCGCCCCGGCGATAACCGCGAAGGTGAAGACCGGGAAACCGATCGCGTGCAGCCCGAAGGTGAGCCGTTCCAGCGAGGCGGCGGCCGGGACCCGCTTGGCCAGCAGGTACGGGAACCCGCGCCGACCATGCTCGTAGCCGGACCGCAGCAGGAACATCGTGGCCGGAATCGACCCGAGCAGCAGCAGTCCGGACGATGCCATGATCGTGGAGACGTGGATGGCGTACCAGTAGGACTGCAGGGCCGGCACCAGCGGGGTGATCGGGGTGTAGAACACCAGGCCGGCCAGGCCGAGCAGGACGACCATGACGAGCGCGACGAACAGGCCGAGCAGCCGCAGCGACGGCCGCCGGTAGACCAGCACCAGCCAGGCGGCCACCCCGACGAAGGTGATCGCCAGCATGTACTCGTACATGTTGCCCCACGGCAGCCGCTCGGCGGCGACCCCCCGGGTGACCAGGCAGGCCAGGTGGAACAGGGCACCCAGCACGGTGGCGCCGACGGCGAACCAGCCGGCGAGTCCGACCGCCGGCCAGCCGGTCCGCTCCTGCGGATCCGGCTCCACCCCGACCGGACCGTCCAGGATCGGGGCTTTGAAGACCGGGCCGTCCGGGGTCGGGCCGGACGTCGTCGACGACGACCCGGCGGCAACAGTGGCGGTGGCGAGTTCCCGCTCGCGGACCACGACCGGCGCGGTACGCCGGGTGCCGAACCCGGCCTCGACCGCGTGGCAGATCATCGCGAGCAAATACGCGAAGATCGCCACTACCAGGAGTTGATCCGACAGTGCTGACATCAGTGCCGTCCTTCCCGTGGCCCGGCGTCGCCGCCGAGTGCCCGGATGAGCTCCCGGAACTCGTCGCCGAACCCGGGATGGTCGGTGCGCGGCAGCCCACCGGCCTCGACCAAGCTACTACCGGGTGTCGTTGACGCTGCGTCGGGGCCGGCCGGTGTGACCCTGAACCACACCCGACGTCGCCGGCCGAACAGTGCCGGCATCAGCCCGAGCAGCAGCGCCGCCGAGCTGGCCAGCAGCAGGCCGCTGCCGGGATCGTGCCGGACCGACAGGGTCACGTACTGCGAGATGTCGAGAAATTCGATGGTGGTGCCGTCGTCCAGGGTCATCGTCTCGCCGACCCGCAGCAGCTGCGGGTCACCGACCGGCAGCAGCCGGCCGGCCTCCACCTGCCGCTGGTCGATTTGGTAGACCGAGCCGGGGATACCGGCGTCCAGCCCAAGGTTGCCCCGGTACGCCCACAGCATCACCGCCGGGTCGCGCAGCTCCGGGTGGGTGGAGCGGACATACGGCGGCTGCGGCGGGGCGGACGGCAGGAAGAGCCCTTCGAAGGCCACCTGAAGCTGCGGATCACGTTCGCCGTTCGCCGGGTCGACGTTGGCGTCCGGGAAGCTGGCGACCCCTTCGCTGGTCAGCATCCCGTCGACGGCCAGGAACGGCGCGGAGACGTTCTGCGCCTGCCCGTAGCGGTCGGTGTAGCGCAGCACCGGCACGTAGCCGTGCCCGAGCAGGTAGATGTTGGCGCCGTCAAGGCGCAGCGGGGAGTTCACCGAGAACGTCTCGGTCCGGGCGGCACCGCCGTCGGCGTCGACCCGCACCTCGGCGGAGTAGCTCGCCGGCTGCCCGGACTCCAGAAAGGTGGCGGTGAAGTCAGTCAGCTCCAGGCAGAACCGGGGCAGGTCGCCGTCGGAGATCCGAGGGCCGAGCCGGTACTCGTCGTACTGCTGCACGGTGTTGCAGAACGCGGTGTCCGGCCCGGCGACCAGTAGCCGGTTGCCGTTCCAGCCGAGCCAACTGCCCACGGCGACCCCGAGCAGGACGCCGATCAGCGACAGGTGGAAGACCAGATTGCCGGTCTCCTTCAGGTGGCCCTTCTCGGCGGCGACGCTGTCGTCGGTGACGGTGACCCGCCAGCGGCGGCGGCGCAGTTCGGCGGCGATCGCGTCCCGCGCGGCGGCGGGTGGGTCGCCGGCCGTGGTGTCGCCGGCGGTGGTCCAGCTGGCGTGCTGCGGCAGCCGGTCCAGCCGGCGCGGCGCGGCTGGCGGCGCCGCCCGCAACGCCCGTACGTGCTCGCGCAGCCGGGGCACGATGCAGCCGACCAGGGAGGTGAAAAGCAGCAGGTAGATCGCCGCGAACCAGGTCGAGGCGAACACGTCGAACATGCCGAGCCGGTCCAGCACCGGAGCCAGCCGTGGGTTCGCCGCGAAGTACGCGTCGACGTTTTCGATGTTGACGTCGCGTTGCGGTAGCAGCGAACCGGGGATCGCCGCCACGGCCAACAGGAAGAGGAGAATCAGCGCGGTCCGCATGCTGGTCAGCTGCCGCCACGAGTTGCGCAGCAGAGCCAGCGCCGGATTCGGCCGGGACATCAGATGCCGACCTCGCCGGCCCCGACGGTGGCCTGGAACCAGATGACGAAGTCGGTCCAGGCGCCGGTGACCAGCGCCGCCCCGACCAGGATCAGCATCGCCCCGCCGACCCGGGTGACCCAGCGGCTGTTGCGCCGGATCACTGTGAACACGCCGAGCAGCCGGCGGAACGCCAGGCCGAAGACGACGAACGGCAGACCGAGTCCGAGGCAGTACGCCACGGCGAGCGCCACCGCCCGGTCGGTCTGGCCGCTGACCGTCGCCATCCCCATCACCGCGCCGAGGGTGGGGCCGACGCACGGCGTCCAGGACAGCGCGAAGACCGCGCCGAACACCGGGGCGCCGACCAGGCCGGCCTCCGGCAGCCGGCGTACCCGCACCTCGCGTTGCAGGCCGGGTACCAGACCGAGGAAGGCCAACCCGAACAGCACGATCAGCAGCCCGACGCCGATCTCCACCGGCCGCTGGTAGACGAACAGGTGACGGCCGACGCTGGCCATCAGGATCGCGGTGAGTGTGAAGACCACGGTGAACCCGCTGATGAACAGCAGGGTTCCGGCCAGCACCCGGCCGTGCCGGCCGCCGAAGGAACCGCCAGCACTCGCGCCGCCACCGCTGCCGCTGCGGCCACCGGCGGCGTCGAGGTCGGAGCCGGCCAGTCCGGTGACGTACGACAGGTAGCCGGGGGCGAGCGGCAGAATGCACGGGGAGAGGAAGCTGACCAGTCCGGCCAGTGCGGCCAGGCCGAGAGCCAGCAGTACCGGACCGCCCCGGGCGATCTCGGCGAACGTCTCACCCATCGGCCGGATCCGGCTCGGTGCCGGTGCCGGACGCCTCGGCATCGTCGCCGGTCGCCTCTGCGGCGACCTGTTCGACCAGCGGCTGCAGGCCGTCCTGACGGATCTCGGCGCGTACGACGGTGGCGATCCGGCCGCTCCGGTCGATGATCATCGTCGCGGGGATGCTGTTCGGCGGGATGTTGAAGTCCAGGGCGAGCCGGCTGGCCGGGTCGAACAGGCTCGGGTACGTCACCCGGCCCGCCTCGAAGGCGCGGGCCTTGTCCCGTTCATCGCGGACGTTGATGCCGAGAAAACGCACCCCCTGGTCCCGGGTCGCCTGGTAGGTGGCTTCCAGGTCGGCGGCCTCGGCTCGGCAGGGCGGGCACCAGGAGCCCCAGAAGTTGACCACCAGGACCTGACCCCGGTACGCCGCCGGATCGAACGCGGAGCCGTCGAGCAGCTCGGCGTCCAGCTCCGGCGCTGCCGGCCGGTCGTCGCCGGTGCATCGGATCACGCCTCGCTGATCGGTCTCGCAGTCGGTCGTCCAGTCGCTGGCCGCGCAGCCGGTCAGGGCGAGCGCGGCGGCCAACGTACCGGCGAGAAGGGCGACCGACCGACGGCCCGGCGTGATCAGCCCACGACGTGCCGACCGCATCTCAGGCGCCCTTGGCCGTCCGCGCCGACGGCGACATGGCGATCAGGTGGGCGGCCGGCTCGGAGTAGCCGATGCCGACCACCTTCGCGTCCTCGAAGTGGATCGCGGTCAGGCTGGCCAGGCCGCACTGCCGGCGGCGCGGGTCGTGCCAGAGACGCTTGCGTTCCAGGTAGCGGCGCAGCGTCCAGATCGGCAGCTGGTGGGAGACGCAGACCGCCTCGTGACCCTCGGCGGCGACCCGGGCGGCGTGCACCGCGGCGAACATCCGCTCGGCGATCGCCGTGTAGGCCTCGCCCCACGACGGGGTGACCGGATCGCGCAGCACCCACCAGTTGCGCGGGTCGCGGAACGATCCGTCGCCGGGGGAGACCCGCCGGCCCTCGAACCAGTTGGCCGACTCGATCAGCCGTTCGTCGACCGACACCGGCAACCGGAACTGGGCCGCGATCGGCTCGGCGGTCTCCTGGGCGCGTTCCAACGGACTGGCGACAACGTGCACCACGTCCCGGTCGGCGAGGGCCTGGCTGGCCGCCTTCGCCATCTGCACACCGAGTTCGGAGAGGCGGAAACCGGGCAGCCGGCCGTAGAGGATCTTCTCCGGGTTGTGGACCTCGCCGTGCCGCAGTACGTGGACGACCGTCCGTTTCATCCGTTTTCCCCCAGCGTCGGTGCCCGCAGCGCGCCGTCCGCTGCCGCAGCGGCGGCTGCGGCCCCGGCTGGCAGCGCAGCCGCGAGCTGTTCCAGGGCGGCGTCGTCGATCGCCGCCGAGACGAACCATGCCTCGAACGCACTGGGGGGCAGGTAGACGCCGTGCGCGAGCATCGCGTGGAAGAAGGCGCGGTACGCGTCGACGTCCTGCAGGCGGGCGCCAGCGTAGTCGGTGACCTCGGCGTCGGTGAAGAAGATCGAGAACATGGTGCCGGCGGTGGAGAGCCGGTGCGGCACCCCGGCGGCGGTGAGCGCCCCGGTGGCCAGCTCGGCGACCCGGGTCGCGGTGTCGGCGAGCTGCCGGTACAGGTCGGCGTCGGCCAGCCGGAGCGTGGCCAGTCCCGCGGCGCAGGCCAGCGGGTTCCCGGAGAGCGTACCGGCCTGGTAGACCGGGCCGGCCGGGGCCAGCTGCCGCATGATCTCGGCCCGGCCGCCGAACGCGGCGGCCGGCAGGCCGCCACCCATCACCTTGCCGTACGTGTAGAGGTCGGCGTCGACCGGCTCCAGCTCGGCCCAGCCGCCCCGGGCCACCCGGAACCCGGTCATCACCTCGTCGACGATCAGTAGCGCGCCGTGCGCGTGGGCGATCCGGGCCAGCGCGGCGTTGAAGCCGGGGGCCGGCGGCACCACACCCATGTTGCCGGCGGCCGCTTCGGTGATGATCGCGGCGATCTGGTCGCCGTGTTCGGCGAAGGTCGCCTCCACCGCCGCCACGTCGTTGTACGGCAGCACGATCGTCTCGCTGGCGGCGGCACCGGTCACCCCGGGCGAGTCGGGCAGCCCGAGGGTGGCCACCCCGCTGCCGGCCGCGGCGAGCAGCGCGTCGACGTGGCCGTGGTAGCAGCCGGCGAACTTGACGATCCTGGGTCGACCGGTGTGCCCCCGGGCCAGCCGGATCGCCGACATCGTCGCCTCGGTGCCGGAGTTGACCAGCCGGATCTGCTCCACCGGGGTACGGTCGACGATCTCGGCGGCCAGCGCCACCTCGCCGGGCGTCGGCGTACCGAAGCTGGTGCCGTGCGCGGCGGCTGCGCTGAGCGCGGCGACCACCTCGGGGTGGGCGTGGCCGAGGATCAGCGGTCCCCAGGAGCAGACCAGGTCGAGGTAACGGCGGTCGTCGGCGTCGAACAGCCACGGGCCGGACCCCCGGACCATGAACCTGGGGGTCCCGCCGACCGCCCTGAAGGCGCGCACGGGCGAGTTGACCCCGCCAGGGATGATCCCGGTGGCGCGGTCGAACAGGGCCTGGGATGCGGGCGCGTGCGCCGGGTACGGGCGGGCGCCGGCAGTTTCGGTGGCAGTCACGGCCCTGCCATTGTGGCAGCGTCACCAGGGGACCGCACATCCGACCCTGCCCAACGCCCGGGTTGCGGCGACCGCCGTACCAGGGCCGGGCTCGCGCTGTCGCGATACGCTGGCCGGGTGGAGCGGGCGGAGTTGTCGATCGCGTTGCGGCGCACTCCCGATGAGGCTGTGCTACGCCTCGTCGGTGAGATCGACATGCTCACCGCCGCCCAGCTGTCCACCACCGTCAACGATCTGCTCGGTGACGCGCCGGCCCGGATCGTGCTGGACATGGCCGGTGTCACCTTCTGCGACTCGCAGGGTCTGGGCACCCTGGTGGTGCTCACCCGCAAGGCCAGCCACGCGCAGAGTCTGCTGCTGCTCACCAACGTCGGCGAGTTCCTGCACCGGGTGTTGAACATCACCGGGCTGCGGTCGGCGCTCACCATCCGTAACGGCGCCGGCTGACCCGGGGCGGCCAGCTAGGCCTCGCGGTCAGTCCGGCGGCGGCCGGCCCGGCCGTTGCGGTCAGCCGGCCCGGCCGTCGCCGCCCCAGCGGGCCGTCTCCAACTCGTCGGCGACCTCGGCCGGAGCCACCTCGCCGTCGCGCAGCCGGGCGGTCGCCCGGTCGATCGCCGCACACAGTTGCCGTACCTGTTCGTCCCGCTGCCGGACCAGGTCCGCCTGGGTGGCGAGTTGGCGGTTCTTCACCCAGAGGTCGACGAAGACGCCGACCTTGGCCCGCAGCACCCACGGGTCGAAGGGCTTGATCAGGTAGTCGACCGCGCCGGCGGCGTACCCGCGCAGGGCGAGTTGGGCGTCGCGGTCCGCGGCGGTCAGGAACAGGATCGGTACGTGCCGGGTGCGTTCGCGACGCTTGATGTGGTTGGCCGTCTCGAATCCGTCCATCTCCGGCATCTGCGCGTCCAGCAGGATCACCGCGAAGTCGTCCACCAGCAGCTTCTTCAGCGCGTCCTCGCCGCTCTCCACCGCCACGGCCTGCACCGGCATCCCCTGCAGGATCGCCTCCAGAGCGAGCAGGTTGTCCCGCCGGTCGTCCACCAGAAGTACCTTCGCCGATCCGGCAGTCACGAGTTCAACTCCTCAGCCGCGTTGATCCAGGTCACCATCAGGGTGATCAGTTCGTCCAGGTCCACCGGTTTGGTGATGTAGTCCGTCGCCCCGGCCTGCAGCGCGGACTCCCGGTCACCCGGCATCGCCTTGGCGGTCAGGAAGACCACCGGCAGGTCCGCGAAGCGTTCGTTGCGGCGGATGATCCGGGTCGTCTCGTAACCGTCCTGGTCCGGCATCATCGCGTCCATCAGCACGATGTTCACTTCGGGGCGTTCGGCGAGTTTACGTACGCCGTCGACCCCGTTGTCCGCGTAGATCACGGTCATCCCGTGCAGCTCCAACGCGCTGGTCAGCGCGAAGACGTTGCGGACGTCGTCGTCGATGATCAGTACGGTGGCCCCGTCCAGCCGCCGGGTGGTCGGCGGTTCGGGGCGGTCCACCTCGATCGGCCGGGTCAGCGGTGGCAGCGCGGTGCGGATCGGCGCGGCGGCCGGCAACGGTGCCGGCGGCAGCACCGCGTCGGTGTTGAGCACGTCGGGAACGTACAGCGTGAAGGTGGACCCTTTGCCCGGCACCGACGACACGGAGATCGCGCCGCCGATCAGCCGGGCCAGGTCGCGGCTGATCGACAGGCCGAGCCCGGTGCCGCCGTACCGCCTGCTGGTCGTCCCGTCCGCCTGCTGGAACGCCTCGAAGATCAGGGAGAGCTTGTCGTCGGAGATGCCGATCCCGGTGTCGATCACTGTGAAGGCGACCACCTGGTCGGCGGTGGACAGCGCTGGCTGTTCGAAGGTCAGGTCCTGCGGGGCGGGGGCGATCTGCAGTGTCACCGACCCCGAGTCGGTGAACTTCACCGCGTTGGAGAGCAGGTTGCGCAGGATCTGCTGCAGTCGCTGTGCGTCGGTGACGACCGCCGGGGGCAGGTCCGGCGCCACCTCGACGCGCAGTTCCAGCCCTTTCTCGTCGACCTGCGGTGCGAACGCCTGCTCGACGTACGACCGGATCTCGCCGAACGGCACCTCGGCCGGCTGCACGTCCATCCGGCCGGCCTCGATCTTCGACAGGTCGAGGATGTCGTCGATGAGGGACAGCAGGTCGGAGCCGGCGCTGTGGATGGTCTTGGCGAACTCGATCTGCTTCTCGGTGAGGTTGTCGTCCGGGTTGTCGGCCAGCAGCCGGGCCAGCAGCAGCAGCGAGTTCAACGGGGTACGCAGCTCGTGGCTCATGTTGGCCAGGAACTCCGACTTGTACGCCGAGGCCCGGGACAGCTGCTGGGCCTTTTCCTCCAGGCCGATCCGGGCCAGTTCGATCTCCCGGTTCTTGGTCTCGATGTTGCCCTTCTGCTCGGACAGCAGCCGGGCCTTGTCCTCCAGTTCGGCGTTGGTGCGCTGCAGTTCGGCCGACTGCGCCTGCATCTCGTTGGCCAGCCGCTGCGACTGGGCGAGCAGCTCCTCGGTGCGCTTGTTGGCCTGGATGGTGTTGACCGCGATGCCGATCGTGGCGACCAGCCGCTCCAGGAACGCCAGGTGCAGCTCGGAGAAGGCGGCGACGGAGGCGAACTCGATCACTCCGAGCATTTCGCCTTCGAACAGCACCGGCAGCACCACGTGGTCCCGGGGCGGGATGCTGAGCAGACCGGAGCGCAGGGTGAGCGCCCCGGTGGCGCCGGCGCCGACCCGGATGGTCCGGCGGGAGACGGCGGCCTGGCCGACCAGCCCTTCACCCGGACCAAAAATGATCTTGTGGTCCCGGGCGACATAGCCGTACGCGGCGGTGAGCCCGAGGCGGGTCACCCCGTCGTCGGCGTCGGCGAGGAAGAACGCGCCGAGCTGCGCGTCGACCAGCGGCGTCACCTCATTCATGATCATGCGGCAGACCTCGCCGAGGTCCCGCTGCCCCTGCAGCAGACCACCGATCCGCGCCAGGTTCGAGTCCAGCCAGCCCTGCTCGGCGTTCTTCTTGGTGGTGTCCCGCAAAGTGACAATCATCTGGTTGATGTTGTCCTTCAGCTCGGCGACCTCGCCCTGCGCCTGAACCGTGATGTGCTGGGTCATGTCGCCTCGGGTCACCGAGGTGGAGACCTGGGCGATCGCCCGTAGCTGGGTGGTCAGGGTGGACGCCAACTGGTTGACGTTCTCGGTGAGGTCCCGCCAGGTGCCGGAGACACCCTTGACCTGCGCCTGGCCGCCAAGCTCTCCCTCGGTGCCGACTTCGCGGGCGACGCGGGTGACTTCGTCGGCGAACGACGACAGTTGGTCGACCATGGTGTTGACGGTCGATTTGAGTT